>NZ_JAPDDT010000017.1 GCF_025950235.1 Luteolibacter arcticus
GCCGACGAAGAACTGGAAGAAGATCCGCCACCCGACCTCGATCCCGCTGGTGAAGAAGATCACCCTCGATCTAACAGGTCCTTAAAGGCATTGGAATAAATCCCGCGCTCCCAGCGGCCTAACGCCCCTAACGCACCACCAACAGATCGCGAGCGAAGCACCCTTTTCCTACACTCCTTCACCTACCCCCGTCATCCCCCATCTTCAAGATAAAGCGATCCGTGCTCCAGCGCACCTCGGTGATCATCGCCACCGCGGCTGGGGGCAGGAAGACCTCACACGGCTCGGAGGAACCCGGCACCGGCACCTCGATCCGCAAGCGGCACAGTCCCGGCTGCGTCGGGTGAGGCACGGTCTCCAAGGTCCCACGGCCCTCCAAGTACTTCTCCGGAGAGATGAGGGAAAACTCGATCTGCTTCCCCTCCAGCTCGCAGCATTCGCCGGGAGCCAATTGGGACCAACAGGACTCGATCAGGGCGACATCTTCTTCCACGGCATTCGGGGCAGACTCATTCATGGCGATAGACACCCTCGCACAAAGCGTTCCAAAGGAAAACGATACTCACCATGGGGCCCCGAAATCACCTGCCCGCTGAGTTCGCTCAAGCCCTGCTGCGATCCCCCTGCCAAGGCGACTCACCGCACCTCCCGGATCGCCGCCGCTTCCTTGTCCACCCACGTTTCCTCGGCGTCCAAGCGGTTGGCCCCGTAAAATTTAGACAGCGCCTCGTAGCGTTCCACCGGATCGAAACGGATCGCATGATACACCTTCCGCAGGCACACCGGACAAAGGTGCATCGGCGCGGCGTCAGCTTCCGCGAGGTGGTTCACCCCGTTCATATTGCACTCGTAGTGAATGCAATGGCGGATGCCGAACATGTGCCCCATCTCGTGCGTTAGAACTTTCGCCGCCCGGCCCAGGACCAGCGTCTCCGTGCCATCGCCCACCGCCTCGCCCGCCCACGAGGGATGATAGCGGGCGAAGCTGAAGACTCCGACCCGCTCCTTGAAGGACGCCTGCCCGAAGACGAAATTCCACTGCTCATCCGGATAGAGATCCGTCATCGTCACCGCGATCATCGCATAGGCATCGGCCGGCAACTTCCCCGGCAGCCACTCTAGAATGTCGGGACTCAGCCACTGCTTCTTCCCAGTGCCTGGGTTCACGCGCTCCTTTGCCGGCACCGCCGCATCCGGCACCACTGGCAGCATCTCCACCGGCATCGGATGAAAGTACGCCGCGGTGTAGGCCTTCAGCTTCTGCAGATCCGGCGCGACGCCCTTCGCAAACGACCCGATCGGTAGCACGTAGAGCTTCTTCCGCACACTCCCCGGAATGTTCGGCCGCGACGCGAGATACTGGTCAAACGTCTGCCCCGGCTCCTCGTGCACACCGAGCCAATCGATCCCCGTCGGCTTCTTCTTCGCCTCGAATTGCCCGGCATCGCTGAACGCACGCCGCAGCGGCGGCTTCAATCCCGACAACGTCCCCGCCGCTGCATGACGTTGCTCCTTCGTGAACACCTTGAATTCACCCACCGCCACCCCGGCGATGAGCAGCGGAATCACCCACGGGCGGATCTTCGGGAATCGCATGTCTCATCCCACACCAACACGTCCCCATGAATCGAGGCAAATCCAGCGACCTACCCTCGCGGCTTCGCCAGATAAAAGCCGAAGGCCCTCGGACTGCTGCGATCCTTCGCAGCTCTCGAATGAAGGGTGGAGATGGCAGCTCGATTGCGGAGAATCAATCTCCCCGGATCGCGTCACTCCACCGAAGTGAATCGCCTGACCCTCCATTCGGAAAGCTGCAAAGGATTGCAGCAGTCCAAGGGCGGCTGCGCCGCGAGTCATCGAGCCAGCCGTCGTAAAAGTTCATTCTCCTCACCCCGCGAAGCGGCACTCCGATGGGTGATTGAAAGATTGATGACTGATCATTGGTCCCCTCACCACCTCCCCGGCGACTTCCTCAACTCCTCATCGCTCACCGTCTTGCCCGCCGCTTGGATCCTGCATTCCTTGGCCTCGCTGCTCGTCAGTACCGGCACGCCGGGCAGCTCGCTGACCAGCTCGATGCCCATCGCCGCCGCCGGTCGGATCGGGCTGCTCATCTCGGCATGATCCGGCATGCCAAAGCCAAGCATCACCGGCAGCTTCGCAAAGCCGGTCTGGTTTGGCTTGCAAGTCAGCTTCACCCGATGCCCACTTCCCGCGATCGTCGCGATCGCATGCACGGCGAAGTCCGAGCGATCCCCAGCAAGTTCCAGCTCGATATCCGACTCCCGGCCGCCGCGCAGGTAGAGCAGCGGCCCATACTTCGCATCGCCGCGGCTGCGACGCACGATCACATGCGAGCCGAGCAGGAAGGCCCGCTCACAACCCTTCGCCACACAGCCGTCGATGGTCGTCTTCTTCGGGCTGTCTTCCTTCGCCCCGATCTCGAATCCCGCGCGCGTGTTCACCGCGGTGCAGTTCACCAGCGTCACGCTGCCCGCATCGCTGTAGGTGCGAAAGCCATCTTCAGACAGGCTCTTCATGTAACCCGGCGTGATCACATGACGGCCATCGCGATTCGGATAGACCGACTTGAAGCCCAGCTCGAATGCAGGACCGGAAGTATCTGCCAGCATCTCGCTGGTCGGCCGCATCGCCCCCTCGGCATGGCAATCCTCCAGCCGGATCCCGTCACCCACCTGGATGTAGAAGCAGTGGCCGAACGCGCGGCTGAAGACCTTGCACCGACGCAGCACCGACTGATCGCCCACGACTTGGATGCCGCTCTGCTTTCGCAAGCCCACCAGATTCGGCCCACCCTTTCCTAACAGATCACCATAGCCGTGCGGAAAGGACCCATACACGTGAAGCGTCACGTCACTGAGCGTGTTACCGTGGCCTTGGATAGAAAGGATGTTCCCCCCGCTCCCTTGATCCGGTCCCGTATTGCGGATCTCCAGGCCCTCGATCGCAATCCCCTGCCCCGCCACGATCAGGCAACGCGTGTAGCCGCCGCCCGGCAGTTTCTTGTATAGCGAGGTATCGATCTCGATCGTCACACCACGCAAGTCGATGCGGTTGCGATTGCCGCGGAAGACGAACATCGGCACCACCGGACGCGACTGCTTGCGGTCCACCCCCTCGCGAATCTGCTGCAGCACCTCCTCCGTGAGATAGTCCGCCATCCGGTACACGCCCGGCTTCATCGTCACCGCGCCATCATCCTTTGCCACCACCTCCGCGAGCGCCTTCAAGCTCGCCACCTCCACGCCGCCGACAGGCAGCGCGAAGATCAAGGAGGCGAAAACGAGAAGGAGCGGGTTCATCATTCCTGAGTTTCCACGCATCGTCCGCCAGTCATGCCGCACGATCAAGACAGGCTCTCGTCCTCGCAGGTTTCCATGGCAAGCTGCCGTGGCCCACCGCCCACCTGAAAACCCGATGGCGGCAATCACCAAGCCGCTTTGGCACGGTCAGGGGTCAATGACGTCCTTCAAAAACTCCTCCCGCCAAGTCTCCTCCTCGGCCGACCCGCGACGGAACGCACCGCTCTCACTGACCCATAGCTCGAGGCTTCCTCCATTCTCCCGCATTTCCGCCACGCGCGGCTTGGGGCTTCCCGTCTCCTCCAGCTTGATGACGGCCCCCTTGGGAAACGACGTGACCTTTCCGGTGGTCATCACCACATCGGACGTCGTCTCCAGCTTGCGCGTCAAATCGTTGGCCTTCTTGGTGATCTTCCGGCGACCATTGACCGTCAAATCGGTCCGGGACGAACTGGAAACGGTGGTCGAAGTCCGCAGGAAGCTCTTGTTACAGCCCGCCAGCCCCAGCGGGACGACGGCGAGTGCGGAGAGGCAAGCAAAGGTCGCAAGTTTCATGCTCATGGCGTTCATCGATTGGGGATCGGGACGATCATCGTGACCGGCCGGCAAGCAGCGTTCCTATTCGACTGGCAGCCCGGCCGTAAGTGCAAAGCCCCGCCTATTGTGTAATCGAGGGCATTGAAGAAACCCGCCCACCCAGGACAGGAGGAGCGAGCCGCTACGCCCCCTTCCGGATCTCGCCCGGCGTCGATCCCGTCACGCGCTTGATAAACCGGCACAGCTCGTCCCCACCCGAAAATCCGCAGTGTTCGGCCAGCCGCTCCAGCGTCCAGTCCGTGCGGCGCAGCAGCTCGGCCACTCGCTCGCAACGCACGCGATCGATCTCCTGCTTCGGCGTGCGGCCGAGCGTCGCGTGAAAGCGTTGTCGCACTTGCTCGCGCGAGGCACCCACCTCGCGGCACAGCAGGTTGGCATCCACCGTCACATTCAGCGGGCACTGGCGGATGAAGTTCATCGCGCGGGTCACCACAGGATCCGCCAGCTCCACACGGCCGGTGGATTCGCGCACCGTGATCCCCGGCGGCGGCACCGCGATGCGGGTGTCCATCGCCACCGGCTCGCCATTCATCATGCGGAAGAGCAGCTCCGCTGCCGCTCGGCCTATCTTCTTCCCCGGGAAGCGGATGCTGCTCAGCGCCGGCTTGGTGGTATGGCAGTACACGATGTCATCGCTCACGCCGAGCACCGGCACATCCTCCGGCACCCGCATACCGGCCTGCTTCAGCGCTCGGATCGCGGTGACCCCGGAAATGTCGTCCTTCGCAAACAGGCCGCAGGGATTCGGCAGGCTCGCCATCAGCCGCCACGCCATGTTCTCGATCTGTCGCGCGCGGATCTTCGGAGCGAATGACGACGACGGGATCTCCAGCACGCGGCAGCCATGGCCATCCTGCGCGAGGCGTCGGATGTAGCCATCCATCCGCTCCTTCGAGTAGATCCGCGATGGATCGTGAAGGAACGCGAACTCGCGCAGGCCCAGCCCTAACAGATGCTCCGCCGCCATCCCACCCGCCGCGATATTGTCGAGCGTCACCCGCGGAAAGATAGTGCCCTTCGCCGGCTGCTCCGTGCTCAGGTTCACCACCTTGATGCCCTTCTTCTTCCACGCCTGCGCCTCGGCCGGAGTGTAGCGGAAGACCAGCAAGCCATCGCCCTCCCAATTCTCGTCGATCACCACTGGCTGCAGGTCACCACCGCTCGGCTGGACGAACTCCATCTCGAACGAATGCCCTTCACGAAGGAAGTCGAGGATGCCCCCGTAGAGCCGGTTGCCAAATCCCTGCGCCCAGTCGACCAACCGCACGCCGACCCGCCAGGTGCGATTCAGTTCCGTTTTCCCCCGCCGGCTCATGTGGCAAATAGGCCGATGCCGTTGGCAAAAAGCAAGGCCGGAGCGTGACGCTCCGCGAACTGGCACTGCGTGAAATTGACTCTTCCCGCCGTCTTGGATTGGCTGGCTCTGGAAGTTTCCCCGACAAGGTCATGGTGCGTCCCAATCCCGGCAAGTGTCACATCCGGCGGTCCCGCGAGTCAGACATTGATGCGCTCGAGCGCATGTATCGGGCCCACGAGGGAAACACGATTCCGCCCGGCTACTTCCCGGATTTCCAAGCGACCTTGAGGGATGCTCACACCCACTACTTCGTCGCCACGGTGGGCGAGCAGGTGATCGGAGGGGGTGGCCTTTCCTCCTACGAGCCCGGAGACTCGGCGAGTCTCACTTTCGGAATCGTCGATCCGGACCACTGCGGGAAGGGCTACGGAACCGCCATCCTGCTGGCCCGGCTGCTGTTCGTGAATCCGGGAACACGCGGCTGCCGGATCTTTCTCCAGGCAACCCAATGGAGCGCCGCCTTCTTTGCGCGGCTTGGCTTCAAGTGGCACGCGAGCGAGCAGGATGATGCCGGACACCACTTCCTGTCCGGGTCCCATGTGGTGCTGCCGGGAGATGAAAAGGTCTTCGCGAGGCTGCTCGCCGAGGGCGGAGTGACGCTCGGCTTCGAGCCTGACCGGGGGTAAGACTGGGTCCGGGATCGCGAATGCAAAGCGAGTGCAGCACGCCCTGCACCTAGGTTCAGCCGCGATCGACTCCTCGCGCCTCCCATCTGACGGAGCCGTTTCACGCGCTTGCATTTTCGCCAAGAACTTTCCCTTTCCTGCAATGGAACCTCCATCGGGTGTCAGGCTAGCGTCTGCATGTCACTAGTCGAATAACGCCATGAATCCTCCTTCTCTTTCCCAGACCTCACTTGCCTTGCTGGCCGGCGCCACCTTCTTCGCCGGCGAGGCCGATGCGGTGAACCTCGTCACCAACGGCAGCTTTGATCCCGACGCTACCGGCTGGACCGGCACGGGCACTCTCTACAACCATCCCTACAATGGCCTCGCGGGCATCAAGCTGGCGAACACCGGCGGAGCCCAAAGCAACGCCGCCACCGGCAACTTCAATTTCAACTCGCTGGCTTACGGCTACAACGACAACGTCACCGTTCCCATCGGCGCGAAGTTCCACGGCTTGAGCGGCGGCACCCAGACCATCAATGAAGCCGCCCTGACCGCCGCCATCCCCGGCGTGGAGATCGACGCCGGCGGCGCTGCATTCGCCTTCAGTGCCTGGCTCTCGTCCTACACCGGCGATAACAACATCCCTGCGCTGCGGCTCCGCTTCTTCTCCAGCAGCGATGGCACCGGCACGCTGCTTGGCACCGAATACAAGCTCGACCGCGGCACCACCGCCAATCAGGTCACAACCGCCAACCTCCTCGCCACCGGGAATATCATGAATGGTGCGGAGAACAGCGGCACCGATCCCGACTACTGGGCTCTTTACAAGATCAAGGCGGGCGTCCCGGTCGGAGCCCGTTCGGCGATCGTCGACTTCGTCAATGGCACCGGCCACGGGGCAGGCGGCCAGAACGACTGGTATGCCGATGCCATCGTGCTCGATGTGGTTTCCGTCCCCGTCCTGCGCTGGACCGGCGGAGCCTCCAGCGAATGGAGCACCGCCACCGTCTCCTCACCCAAGAACTGGGAACTCATCTCGAATCCCGGCACGGGTGTCGATTTCACCGCGCTTTCGCCCGTCATCTTCGGCGAAACCGGCTCACGCAATGTCGCGCTCAATGGCGCGGACGTGCTTCCTTCGACGGTCAACTTCAGCCACACCACCGGCAACTACGCGCTCACCGGTACCCACGGCATCGGTGGATCGACCGGCGTGACCCTGACAGGCACCGGCACGCTGACCCTTTCCCAGCCAAATTCTTACACCGGCACCACGCTCCTCACCGCGGGTGCGTTGGTCATCAATCATTCGCTGGCGCTGCAGAATAGCACTCTCAGTGGCACTTACCCCGACTCCACACATGCCTTCGGCAATGTCACCGCGGCGACCCTCGGCGGTCTCTCCGGCACTGCCGATCTCGCCTTGCTGAATCCCTCGGTCCAGCCGGTGGCACTCACGCTCGGCGGGAATAACGCAGGCGCCAGCAACAACGGCCAGATCACCGGCAGCGGGTCCATCACCAAGATCGGCACCGGCAATCAAACGCTGGCCTTTGCCAACAGCTACAGCGGCGGCACCACCGTCGCCTCGGGCACTTTGATCGCGGGCACCGAGACCGCCTTCGGCACCGGCACCGTCACCTCCACGGGCGGCATCATCGAGTTCGCGATCTCAAGCGGCTCCGAATCCACCGTGGCAAATAACTTCGTGCTGCCCGGCGGCACCGGCGACCTGCGCATGTTCGGCTCCTTCGGCAGCGGCCGTGCCGCCCCGGGCCCGGGCACCGCGGTCCGTCTCACCGGCAAGATCAGCGGCGGCGATCCCGCGCGGCAGTTCTTCTTCAGCGATACCGGCATCGGCGTCGAACACGACAACGCCACGATCTTTGCCAACGCCACGAACGACTTCACCGGCACCGTCTTCATCAACCGCGCCACCATCGGCTTCACCAGCGACGCCGCGCTCGGCAATCCGGAGAACAACATCACGCACTTCTCGGAGAACCTGAACGGCAAGCTGCGCTTCGAGGCCGACAACATCGTTCTCAATCCACTCCGCGCCATCGATCTCCCCAGCACGGAAAACAGCCGTCCCTTCGACACCCAGGGCTTCATCGGCACCATCGCCGGCCCGGTCTCCGGCACCGGCATCCTGGTCAAGCAAGGCACCGGCAAGCTGATCCTCACCTCGACGGCCAATACCTTGACCGGCCCGGTGAATGTCACCACGGGCACCCTGCAAGTGGACGGCAATCTTCCCACCTCCGCCTCCGTCGTAACCGTCACGACCGATGGCACCCTCGCCGGCAGCGGCACCGTCCAGCGCAGCGTCACCCTCACCGGCGGCAAGCTCGCCCCGGGCTCCGGCGTCGGCACCCTGAATGGCCTCGCCGCTCTTACCGTCGGTGCTTCTTCGGCGATCGACTTCGAACTGTCCAACTGGAACGGCGCGGCCGGCACCGGCTACGACACGGTCGTGGCTGACTCCATCAACGTCACCGCCACCCCCGAGACTCCGGCCACGGTCATCGTGACCCCCCAGACGCTGGCGAATTTCAGCGACACGCAGAAGACCTTCACCCTCGTCTCCACCTCCGGCGGCATCACCGGATTCACCCCGGATGCCTTCGTCGTGAATGCGGACGCGCTGCCCGCCGCCACCGCCTTCGACTGGTCGGTGCAGGTGCAGGGAACCAACCTGGTGCTCGTCTATGGCGAGCCCGCCGGCACGCCCTTCGAAAACTGGGCCACCTCGAAAGGCCTCACCGGAGACAATGCCCTCTTCGATGCCGATCCCGACAAGGATGGCATCTCGAATGGCATCGAGTTCGTCATCGGCGGCGAGCCGAACCCCGCGAACCCCGGTTCCAATTCCACAGCACTCCTGCCCACCGCTTCCCGCAATGGTGCCGGAGCTCTGGTCTTCGTCTACCGCCTCGCCGATGACGCCGCGCCGCTCAATCCGGTGGTGAAATACGACACCGATCTCGCCGGCCCTTGGACCACCGCCGAAGGCGGGGAAAATGGCGTGCTCATCGAGGTCCTCGACGACGATACCGACATCGACATCATCCAAGTGACGATTCCCGTCTCCCAATCCGTCGGCGGCAAACTCTTCGCCCGCCTCGCGGTGACCGAGTGATGAATTTCATGGGTTAGAGCAACAATGAGGTCGACGGCCGTCCTTCGGGGCGGCCGTTCTCGTCTATGCCTCTTCCTTCTTCCTTCGTAGCGGAAGGACTTCGTCCTTCCGGCTGGGCGATCCCCGCAACGAATCGCCACCCGCGAATCTCCCTCCAAGCCCTCCCTCGCCGAAACAGCACAGCCGCTCCGCTACCAAGCAGCAAAACCCCTCCCCTTCCCCCGTGGCAAAATTGCCAAGATCCATGGCAACCTTGCCGATGCTCTCCGGACCCTCTCCGCTCATGTTACAGAAATGTCACTCCGAGTCCTCTTCGTCGCCCTGCTCGCCGGAACGTGCGTAGCCGCTCCCGGTCCCGGTGCCGCCGGCACCTTCGGCCCCAGGCGCGCCATGGTGATCGGCATCGACGGCGTGCGTGCGGATGCCTTGAAGAAGCTCGTCGAGACCGGCGGCGCACCGCACATGAAGTCACTCATCGACGGCGGCTCGGTCACCTGGAACGCCTATGCCGGCGGCAACCTCGGCTCGCCCGGCCAGCAACCCACCAGCAGCGGCCCCGGCTGGTCGAGCATCCTCACCGGCACCTGGTCGGACAAGCACGGCGTCACCTCTAACACCTTCGCCGGCCGCAACTACACCACCTACCCGCACTTCTTCTCCCGCATCCGCGGCACCCATCCGGCCGCCTCGCTGTCCTCGCTGGTCGTCTGGTCGCCTATTGATGACTACATTGTCCAAGAGTCCACTGGCAGTGCGGACTTCCGCGTGAAATCCGGCAACGACATCCTGCTGACCAGCTCCACCGTCGCGCGCCTTGGCTCGGCGGATCCCGATGTCGTCTTCGTTCACTTCGACGAGGTCGATCACGTCGGCCACGCCAGCGGCTACGGCCCGAATCTCACTCCCTACCTGAACGCGATCAGCACGGTGGACTCGCAGATCGGCCAAATGATCGCGGCCATCCAGGCCCGCCCGCAGTTCGCTGCGGAAGATTGGCTCTACGTCATCACCACCGATCACGGCGGCCTCGGCACCTCGCACGGTGGGCAGAGCGCCGATGAACGAAATATCTTCATCATCGCCTCGGGCGGCACCGTGCCGAGCGGCTCGATCAGCCGCGAACTCATCGGCCACACCGCTATTCCAGCCACCGTCATGCGGCACCTCGGCCTCGGCATTCCCGCCTCGTGGGGCTGGGAGTCGGATGCCTTCCAGATCGGCGCGGACCTGAAGGCATCCACCGGTGCCGGCTCGGTCTTCCTCTCCTGGCAGTTGCCACCCGATGGCATCGCCGGCCTGACCGGTTTCGAGCTGAAGCGAAATGGCGTGACCATCGCTACGCCAGCGTTGGCCGACCGGCATTTCACCGATGTGCCGACCGGCGCACCGGGCTCCGCCGTGAGCTACTCGATCGTCCTCACAGGCTCGAACGAGGCACCGCTTGACGTGTCAGCGATCACCCCGGGCAGCGTGCCCGCCGGGGCCGCGCCGGAGGTGCACCTCACCTTTGATGGCAATCTCAACGACTCCAGCGGCCGCAACAATCATGCCACCGCCGAAGGCACCGCGAACTTCACCACCGGCAAGTCCGGACAAGCCTTGTCACTCGACGGCACCAACTCCGCTCGCATCGGCACCGTCGCCGCCGGCGCGCCGGCCGACCTTCGCTTCGGCGCCGACACCGACTTCACGATCTCGTTTTGGTTCAAGGCGAACACCCCGTGGACCTCAGACCCCGGCATCATCTCTAACAAGAACTGGGACAGCGGCGCGAACCAAGGCTGGATCATCGCGGGCGAGAACAATGGCAACGACTGGCAGTGGAACCTCAAGGGCTCCGCACTCACGCGAAAAGACTTCGACCCTTCGAATGCCAACATCGCCGGCGCCACCTGGCGACTTGTGACGGTCGTCCATGACCGCGATGGCGATGCCATCTTCTACCACGACGCCACCGAGATCGGCCGCGTCTCGATCGCCGGTGCGGGCAATGTCGATACCGCCCTGCCGGTGCGGATCGGCCGCGATGGCAACAATGGCTACGCTTGGGCCCAGGGCGCGTTCATCGATGAGCTGAAGGTCTGGCGGCGGGCCCTCTCACCCGCCGAGGTGGCAACGGAGGCCCAAGGGAACAATCCCACCGGTGCCTTCACCGCATGGATGGCGGACCAAGCGTCGCTCTACGCCTATGCCGGCACTGCCACCGCCGCGACCGACGATGCCGATGGCGACGGCTCTAACAACTTGCTCGAATATTCCGCCGGCACCTCCCCGTTCCGTCCCTCCGAGACTCCCCGTCTTGAGGTGGAAAAGATCACCAGCGGACTCCGCGTGCGCTTCGCCCAGCGCGACGGCGGCAGTGGGATCCATGGCACGGACCTCGCCTACCGCGCCGGTGGCCTACGCTACATCCTCGATCGTTCCAGCGACCTCGCCGGTGACTGGCTGCCCGTTCAGGGCAGCGCCGTCCAGGCCGACAATGAGTCCATGCCCGGCGTCACAGGCGTCCATCAGATCGCAGTCGATGTAGCCGCCACCAGCGAGCACGAGTTCTGCCGCCTCAAGGTGGAGTTCGATACCCCCTGAAGCGCCCACTGGGAACGCGGAATTCATTCCGCGCGTCAGCTCCGGCGAACCGACGATCCAAGCACAACGAATTTCGCCCTCCCCGAAAACTTGGCGCACTTGGCGTCTTGGCGGTTCCATCTCCCAACGAAGAAACCCTCCGGCATTTTTGCCAACAGCTTCGGTCGATCTGCAATGGCGACACGATCCCCCGTTACCCATCCTCCATTCGATTTCATGAAAAACACCTCCTCCCTTGCCGGAATCTCCATCCTCGCCGGCGCCGCGTTCTTCGCCGGAACCGCCGACGCAGTGAATGTCGTGGTCAACCCGAGCTTCAACAACGACTCCGGGACTCCCATCACCACGACCAACGGCACCCGCACCATCTCCGGCTGGGGCAGCATCCACCTCTACAATCACACCTACAACGGAACCCTTGGCCCGAAGCTCGGCGGCATCTCGAATCTGCCCGCCTACGGTGTGAATGACAGCATCGTCATCGCCGAAGGCACCGGCTTGAGCGGCACCTACAAGGGAGTGGGAACAGCCCCGAGCCAGACCATCAATCTCACCACGCTCTTCACGGGTGCCTCGCTCGCATACATCGACACGGGAGCCGCGCAATTCTCGTTCAGCTCCTGGCTTACCGACTACTCCGGCAACCAGGACACCGTGGCAGCACAGCTCCGGTTCTTCTCCACCACCAATGGCACCGGCACCGCACTGGCAACTTTCGTGCTCGATCGCGGCGTCACCACCAATCAGGTGACCACCGCCGATATCCTGGTCAATCCGGGTGGTGCCAACAACGCGATCTCCCAGACCAACCGCGCCTATTGGGCGTTCTATGAGCAGCAAAGCCTCGTCCCCACGGGTGCCCGCTCGGTCGTGGTCAACTTCATCGCCGGAACCGGAAACGTCCTGGCGGGTGGGGCGGATTGGTACGCGGACCATCTGGTCGTGGACATCGTTCCGGAGCCATCGGTTTCGCTGTTAGGCGGGCTCGGCGCGCTCGTCCTGCTGCGCCGCCGCCGCGCGTGAGTGGAAATTTTTCATGCTGATCTCCGGCCCCGTCCGCGTCACGCTGACGGGGCCGTTTGTTTGTAGATCATTCATTCCCATGAGCACCGATGACCCGCAGGACCTCAAGGAAGCACGCGCGCTGTGGCTTCAGGACCGCTGCGACGAGGCGCTGGCGAAGTTCGAGGCGGTGCTGGAGAAACACCCCGATCACCCGCTCGCGCTGATCGATGCCGCGCGTGCATTCGGCGCCCGCTATCAGATTGCCAAGGCAGAAGCGCTGGTGGACCGCTATCTCGAAGTCACCGGTCGCGGCGCACGGGAACTCGCGATGGCGGGCCAAACCTACCGCATGATCCACCGTGGCCGGAAGGCCCTCGAGTGCTTCCGTCAGTCGGCAGCACTGGCCCCGGCGGACCCGGCGGCCGGCCTCGAACTCGCCATGCTGCTCGACCGCGCCGGCGAAGTGGCGGAGGCGGACACGGTGCTGGCGGAGTTGATCGCACGCCACCCCTCCTTCACGGAAGGACGATTCTTCCAAGCCCACGTCGCAATTCGCCGCGGCGATTCCGGACGGGCGGTGCCGGTGCTGGAGGAACTCGCTTCCAAAGTACGACATCACCCGTACTTGAGGACCCGTGCCTGCTATGCGCTGGCAGAGGCTTCCGACCGCAGCGGCGATCCCGCGGAAGCCGTCCGTCAGGCCATGCGGGCGAAGGCCTTCGGTGAAAGCGACGCAGACACCTTGCGCCGCATCGCTGCCCTCATCCGCAAGCAAGGCGACCAACTCGCCCGCGCCTTCACCCCGGCCCGCCTCGCCGAGTGGCAGAAGGAAAAGCACCCGCCCGTCACGCTGCTCACCGGCAGCCCGCGCTCAGGCACCACCTTGTTGGAAAAGGTGCTCGATGCGCACCCCGGCCTACGCAGTTCGGACGAGCACGATCTCTTTGCCCGCTTCATCGCACCGCCTGTCCTCCAGCCACCAGGCAAGGCAGGCACCGGCGATGCAGGCAGCCGGCTCGCTGCCACCGACTCCCGTCGCGCGGAGCGCATGCGAGCCGAGTACTTCGGCGGCATGGAGGAACTCCTCGGCGAACCGCTGGCCGGTCGCATGATGCTCGACAAGAATCCCTCGCTCACCGAGCTGATCCCCGCCTGGCTGCGCATGGCGCCGCACTCGCAGATCCTCGTCATGCTGCGCGACCCGCGCGACGTGGTGCTGAGTTGCTTCCTGAATTACTTTCCGCTCAATGCCTTCTCGGTCAGCTTCCTCACCATCGAGCAAACCGCGCGCCGCTACGTCCGCGAGATGGAATCCTGGCTGCGCCTCCGCGACAAACTGCCGCCAGCGCAATGGCGCGAGGTGCGCTACGAGGACTGCGTGGAAGACCTCCGCACCACCGCCGGCGACACCCTGCGCTGGATGGGCCTCGAGTGGTCCGATGAAGTGACTGGCTACCGCGAGACCCTCGCCCGCCGCCTCACCCAATCCCCGACCTACGCCGACGTGCAGCAGCCCGTTCACCGCCGCGCCATCGGCAAGTGGCGCCGTTACGAAACCCTGCTCGCGCCCGTCCAACCACTCCTCGCGCCCCTCGTCCGGCGCTTTGGATACGTCGATTGAGTCACGCTATCTGGTAAATTTGCCAATGAATCTTGCGATGGTCCTATCGACCGCGCTACGTAGAAGACCGATCATGCGTGCCAATCCCATGCTGCTCCGAACGCTTTCTCTCCTAGCCCTCGCCCTGCCGGCGTTCGCGCATCCATCCGGCCCCGAGCCGGTGTTGGCCTACGATTTCAGCAAGGCCGCGATCGTCCCGGGCGAGAAGCCGACCCTGAAATCCCGCTTCGGCCCCGTGCTGGAGCTTTCCGCCCTGCCGCTCGACGAACCGGTCAATGGCAAGGGACTGCGCTTCGCCGGGCTCAAGGAAGCGCATCGCCTCACCGCCACCACCGAGGAGCTCGCGAAGCTCCTGCCGCACAACGAATTCACGCTCGCCGCGTGGATCACCATCGATCAACCGGCCCAGTATGGCGCAATCTTCTCCGCGCTCGATGATCGCGGCGGCGTCGAGCGCGGGCTGGCACTCGGCTACAATGACTCGAAGCCCTACATCGCCCTCGCCACCGCCGGCGGCGACGATGGCGATGGCAAGCTGACCTACCTGACTTCCTCGAAGCCATGGAAAAAAGGCCAGGTCCATCAACTCGTGGCCACCTACGATGGCACCGTGCTGACCCTTTTCCTCGATGGCGAGCCCGTCGCGACCTCGCGCGAGCAAAGCGGCGAGATCCTCTGGCCGCAGGCGGTGCAGGCATGGCTCGGCGGCTACCGGGACAGCGATGAAAACTTCCCCCACGCCGGCCGACTGATCGACTTCCGCCTCTACAGCGCCTGCGCGAATCCCGAGTGGGTGAAGCACGATCTGGAGCACCATGAGGAACTCATGCGCCAGCCCGTGGACACGCCGCCGCCAGTCGAGCCGGTCATCGTCGTCCAGCCCTACCTGCAATGGATCACCCAGACCGAAGCGACCATCCGCTGGGAAACGAACTTCCCCTGCGCTGGCATCGTGAGCTGGGGCGAAAGCGCCGAAGTGGGCACCGAGATCGTCGAGCCGGAGCCGCGCACCTTCCACGAGGTGAAGCTCACCGGCCTGGAGCCGGAGATGCTCTACTACTACAAGACCAGCTCGCCCGCCGAGGGTGACAGCGTCCTGGTCAGCCACCGCGGCACCCGACTGGACAGCGCCGTCTCCACCCTCCAGACGGCGAACAAGCCGGAGACCCCCTTCGGCTTCGTGGTCCTCTCGGACACCCAGCTCCAGCCGGACATTGCGGCCCCGCTCGCGAAGGCCTCGTGGGACCTCCGCCCGAATTTCGCGGTCATCGCCGGCGACCTCGTCGATGCCGGGAATGCGAAGTGGCAGTGGGAAAAGCAGTTCTTCGCCGCCCTCCACCCGCTCGTCTCGCGCGTGCCCTTCTACCCCGTGCTCGGCAATCACGAGGTGAATACGAATTACTACTATGACTACATGAGTTTGCCGGCGCCGGAGTACTTCTACACCTTCACCTACGGCAATACCCAGT
Organism: Luteolibacter arcticus; assembly: GCF_025950235.1. NCBI lineage: Bacteria > Pseudomonadati > Verrucomicrobiota > Verrucomicrobiia > Verrucomicrobiales > Verrucomicrobiaceae > Neoluteolibacter > Neoluteolibacter arcticus. The sequence goes on from NZ_JAPDDT010000017.1 coordinate 15,712, forward strand.
TCTTCATGCTCGATACGAACCGCGACGTGAAGCCCGGCACCGAGCAATTCCAGTGGCTCGACCGCGAGCTCGCCGCCTCGCAGGCCCGTTGGAAAATCTGCGTCCACCACCAGCCGCCATTCTCCTCGGACGACGACTACGGCAACAACTGGAAGGCACCCATCAAGCGCGCCACCCTCGGCGATACCAGCAGCCAACCGCTGGTGGAACTTTATGACAAGCACGCCGTCGATCTCGTGTGGTGCGGCCACGTCCACAGCTACGAGCGCACCTGGTTGATCCGCGGCGGCAAGCCGGTCGAAAAAGACGGCACCCTCTACATGGTCACCGGCGGTGCGGGTGGCATTCTTGAACGGCCCGGCCCCTACCGCCCCGGCTTCCAGCGCCACGTGAAGCAGGGCCACCACTTCTGCTACGTCACCGTGAATGGCAGTGAATTCGAGATCAAGGCTTACGACCTTGAGGGTCGCCTGTTCGACCAGGTCACGTTACGAAAATGACCAACGGGAAATCCCGTCTTGCCTCTCAAGAAACAAAAGTTACCTTTTAAGAAACTTCGTGAGCACGAATCGCAACAAGGTCGGAATCGTCGGCGGCGGCATCGTGGGCTTGGCCCACGCTTGGGCAGCCGCGCGTGCCGGATGTGAAGTCACCGTCTTCGAGCGCAGCGACAAGGCGCGCGGAGCCTCGGTGCGGAATTTCGGCATGTTCTGGCCCTTCGGCCAGCCGGCGGAGCTTTACCCGGTCGGCCTGCGCAGCCGCGAGCTGTGGCTCGAGTTCATCGAGGCCACCGGCATCTATCATCGCCCCAGCGGCTCGGTCCACGTGGTCGATCACAATGACGAGGCCGCGGTGCTGGAGGAGTTTTCAAAGCTAGGCGGTGATCTCGGCTACGAGTGCGAGCTGTGGACCCGCTCGACCGTCGAGGAGCGCTGCCCCGGTGTGCGCCGCGGCGTGGCGAAGGCCGGCCTCTTCAGCCCCACCGAGATCAATGTCGATCCCCGCGAAGTCCTCGCCACCTTGCCGGGCTTCCTCACGAAAAAACACGGAGTGAAATTTCACTGGAGCACCACCGTGGTCGAGGCCACCAGCGGCAGCCTCCGCACCAGCCACGGCGATAAGCACGCCTTCGATGAGATCTTCGTCTGCTCCGGCCATGACTTCGAGACGCTCTTCCCCGAGGTCTTCGCCGGCGCGCCGCTGAAGCCGTGCAAGCTCCAGATGATGCGCACCGCGCCGCAACCCGGCGGCTGGCAGCTCGGCCCCATGCTCGCCAGTGGCCTCACCCTCCGCCACTACGCGAACTTCGCCATCTGCCCCTCGCTGAAAGACGTCAAGGCCCGCATCGCGCGCGAGATGCCGGAGCTCGATCGCTACGGCATCCACGTCATGGCCTCGCAGGATCGCAACGGCGGCATCGTCCTCGGCGACTCGCACGAATACGGCGCGGACATCGAGATCTTCGACAAGGCCGAGATCGACGAACTCATGATTCGCGAGCTGCGCAAGCTCTACACCTTCCCCGACTGGACCATCGCCGAGCGCTGGCACGGCATCTATGCCAAGAACACCGACGGCGCCGAATTCCGCGCCGAGCCGCTCCCCGGCGTCCACATCGCCACCGGCCTCGGCGGCGCCGGCATGACCATGTCCTTCGGCCTCGCCGACCGCTTCTTCACCCACCGCCTCTCCGCCGTCTAACAAATCACGCCTTCTTACGCCACCCATCACTACCGCCTTCCTTGGCGAACTTTGCGTCTTGGCGGTTCCATCTCCTCTTCTTCCGACCTCCGACCTCCGACCTCCGAGCCCCATGCCATCTTTCGAAGCCAACGGCCGCACCTACCCGCTGCCCCCGAATCCCATCGCCGTCATCTGCCTCGACGGCTGCGCCGACGAATACCTCAGCACCGCCATCGCCCAGGGCAAGATGCCACGCCTCGCCGCGATGGCTCGCGATGGCTGGCGCGGCATCGTCCGCGGCGCGCTGCCGTCCTTCACGAACGTCAATAACACCTGCATCGTCACCGGCGTCGCACCCCGGGTCCACGGCATCTGCGGGAATTTCTTCCTCAATCCCGAGAGCGGCCAGGAGGTCATGATGAATGGCCCAGAGTTCCGCCGCTGCGGCACCCTGCTCACCGCCGCTGCCGATGCCGGCCGCAAGGTCGCCTTCATCACCGCGAAGGAAAAGCTCCGCACCGTCCTCGGCGATGGCGTGGTCGAGCGCGGCGGCATCGTCTTCTCGTCCGAGAAGGTCGATGAAGCGAAAAAGGAAACCCACGGCATCGACGATGCGATGTCCATCATCGGCAAGCCCCGCCCGGAGATCTACTCGGGTGATGCCTCCATCTACGTGCTGGAAGCAGGCGCCGCCCTCGCCGAGCAAGGCGTGGCCGACTTCCTCTACCTCTCCACCACCGACTTCATGCAGCACAAGTTCGGCCCGGAGGCACCGGAGATCCTCGACTTCCACGCCCGCATCGACGCGGCCATCGGCCGCCTGTTAGACGCCGGCTGCACCGTCGCCCTCACCGCCGACCACGGCATGAATGCGAAGAATGACAGCGAGGGAAATCCCAAGGTCATCTTCGTCGAGTCCCTGCTGAAGGAAAACTTCGGCGATGCCCTGCGCGTCATCTGCCCCATCACGGATCCCTACGTCGTCCACCACGGCGCGCTCGGCTCGCTGGTCATGGTCCACCTCGAGGATCCCTCGCAGCGCGCCGCCATCGCGGAGTTCCTTTTCAATCAGGACGGCATCACCGAGGTGCTCACTCGCGAGCAAGCGGTCGATAAGCTCGAACTCGCGCCCGACCGCATCGGCGACCTCGTCGTCCTCTCCGGCCGCGACGTCGTGGTCGGGAAGTCCGCCGAGCATCACGATCTCACCGTGCTCCACGGCGGCCTGCGTTCCCACGGAGGCCGTTACGAAGAACTCGTGCCCCTGGTGATTTCCAAGCCCCTCACCCCGGCGCTCAAGCGCATGGCGGAGGGTGACCCGCGGAATTTCGACGTCTTCTACTTCATCTGCCATGTCTGAAAGCCGTAGCTGGGGCATCTTGCCCCAGTCCGTTGGAGGGGCGTCCCGCCCCTCTTCCTTCCCCACATCCGTGAAATCCGCGTGATCCGCGGTTCATCCGTCTTCCACTTCACCCACCATGTCTGAAGCCCGCCTTCCCCGCCGCGCCTTTCTAGCAACCGGCTTGTCCGCAGCCCTGCCGCTCAAGGCGTCCGCAGCTCCTACTGCCCCGGCGGGGAAACCGCTGACGGTGCTTCACCTGACCGACATCCACATCCGCCCGGAGCACGATGCCCCGAAGCGCTGCACCGCCATCCTGCGGGACATTCTGAAACGCCATCCCGAGATCGGGTTGGTCGTGAATACCGGCGACAGCATCTACGCCGCCGACTACGGCAACATCACCCGCGAGCGCATGCTCGAGCAGTGGAAGGTCTGGGACGACACGGTGATGACCGCGCTCAAGCGGCTCCCTATCGTCCACGCCATCGGCAATCACGACCCGTGGTGGGCCGGCCCGAAGGACGATGAGATGCACGGCATCCCCTACGTCTGCAAGCGGCTCGGCATAGAGCAGCCCTACTCCAGCTCGCGTCAGGGAGCGTGGGAAGTGATCACCCTGGAGAATTGCCGCGGCTCGCTCGGCGATGAGCAGCAGAAATGGCTCTTCGAGAAGATCGCCGCCCTGCCGGAGAAAACTCCCGTCCTGCTCGCCTCGCACCTGCCGCTGTTCTCACTGGCCGGCGACTACGATGGCGGGAACATGAGCGGCGCCAAGGCCGTGATCGACAAGCTCGCCGCCCGCAAGGCCCCGGTGCTCGCACTCAGCGGCCACATCCACATCCAGAGCAGCGAATCCCTCTGGAACATCAAGTTCCACTGCAATGGCGCGCTCAGCGGCTCGTGGTGGGAACCGGGCGATGCCGGCGATGGCAGCTACAAGCGCACCCCGGCCGGCTACGCCCTGCTCCGCTTGTGGCCGGATGGCCGCAGCGAATGCGTTTATCTTCCCGTCCCCGCCTAACGTCATATCTGGAAAAACGCGAACGGAAAGCTTCTGCCACTGGGAGCGCGGAATTCATTCCGCCCGAGTGGTCCCTATACGCCAAAAAAATCCCGCGCTCTAAAATCTCCTCATCATTCCTTCCCTCATCCGTGAAATCCGCGTAATCCGCGGTTCATCCTCACCACATGTCCTGGTCTCCCGTCCATCTCCCGTCCTACATCGCCGGCCAAGCCGTCACCACCGGCCGCACCCTCGAAGTCCGCTACCCCTACGATGACTCGCTGACCGGCACCGCCGCCCTGATCGGCCCGGAGCATCTGGAGAAAGCCATCACCAGCGCGCTCGCCTTCCCGAATGAATCGCTTACTCGCCGCGACCGCCACGATATCTTGCGGAGGGCGGCCGTCCTGCTGGCGGAGCGCCGGGATGAATTCGCCGCGCTGATCACCCGCGAGACCGGTCTCGCCATCCGCGAGGCGAAGTACGAGACCACCCGTAGTTCCGACGTGCTCGACTTCGCCGCCATGGAAGCACTGCGCGATGACGGCCGCATCTTCTCCTGCGACATCTCGCCGAATGGCAAGCCGCGCAAGATCTTTACCTCGCGCTACCCGGTGAAGCTCGTCGCCGCCATCACCCCTTTCAACCACCCGCTGAATCAGGTGGTCCACAAGCTCGCCCCGGCCATCGCCGCCGGCGCGCCGGTGCTGCTGAAGCCTTCCGACCGCACCCCGCTCACCGCGCTGAAGTTCGCCGAGGTGCTTTACGAGGCCGGACTTCCCGGCCCGATGCTGAGCCTCTTCCTCGGTGGCATCGATGACATCGTCACTCCGATGATCACCGACGAGCGCGTGGAGATCGTCACCTTCACCGGCTCCGTGGAGATCGGGAAACACATCGCCCGCACCTGCGGCTACAAGCGGATTTGCCTGGAGCTCGGCGGAAACTCGCCGCTCATCGTGCTGGAGGATGCCGACCTCGACCTCGCCGCCAAGCTCGCCGCCGAGGGCTCGTTCCGGAATTCCGGCCAGCGCTGCACCGCCGTGAAGCGCATCCTTGTCCAGGAGAGCATCCTTGAAGCCTTCACCGAGCGCTTCGTCGATCTCGTCCGCCGCGAATACCCCTGTGGCGATCCCGAAGATCCAGCGACCGTGGTCGGCTCCATGATCCACGCGCCCGCCGCAGCCGAGCTTTCGCGTCGTGTCGATGATGCCGTGGCCATGGGCGCGAAGGTCCTGCACGGCGCCGGACGCCGCGGCGCACTGTTAGAGCCAACGATCATCGCCGATGTCCCGCGCGAGGCCGAAATGGTCGCCCTCGAAAGCTTCGGCCCGCTGGCCCCGATCATCCCGATCAAGGACCTCGACGACGCGATCTCCTACTACAATTCTGGCCCCTTCGGCCTGAGTAGCGGAATCGTCACCAACAATCTCTCGCTTGCCATGCAAGCCTGCAAACAACTCAAGACTGGCACGACAAATGTTAACGAGGTGCCCGGCTATCGACTGGAGCTGACGCCATTTGGCGGCACCCGCGACTCCGGGCTCGGAGTGAAGGAGGGAGTGATCGAGGCGATCAAGTTCTTCACTCACGAGAAAACCTGGTCGCTGCCTTGGTAAACGACACGAACCACTGCCAATGCAAGCGACGAGGACCGATCAACCATCCGCCAGCCCCGTCGCCCCACCTCCCCCGCTGTCGCTCCAGACGCGGATGGTGCTGCTCTCCTACTTCGCGTATTTCTTCTACTACTTCTGTCGTAAGCACCTCGGCGTAGCCACTCCGGCGATGGTGAACAGCGGCATCTCGGACACCACCATCGGCTGGGTCCAGACCGCCTACGGCGTCTGCTACGCCATCGGCCAATTCCTCAGCGGCGCACTCGGCGACCGGCTCGGCCCGCGCATCGCGCTGACCACCGGCATGATCCTCTCCGGGATCGCCTCGCTGGCCTTCGGGTTGTTTCCTATCGTCGGCGTGCTGGTCATCGCGCTTTCCCTCAATGGCCTCTTCCAGTCCACCGGCTGGTCGAACTCCTGCAAGGTCGTCGCCGAATGGGTCAACCCGGTAAACCGCGGCAAGGTGATGGGCTTCTGGACCACCTGCTACATCTTCGGCAGCATCGCCGCGAACGTCGTAGCCGGCACCATCCTCGCCCGCTACGGCTGGCATCACGTTTTCCTCTTCACCGGCATCACCGTCGCCGTGGTCGGCGTCATCCAGGGGATCTTCCTCATCAATCGGCCCGCGGACCGCGGCTATGCCATCGAGCTGGAAGAGCGGAGCTCACCGGCCACCGACAACACCCGCAGCGGCTTCATGCTGATGATCCGGCAGCCCGCGGTGCTTCTGTTAGGCCTTGCCTACACCGGCCTGAAGTACGTCCGCTACACCGTCTTCTCCTGGAGCCCCTACTACCTGGTCAGCAGCATCGGCCTCGCGGAGGAGTCCGCCGCCTACGCCTCGAATGGCCTCGAGATCGGTGGCATCCTCGGCCTCCTCCTCGGCGGCTGGGTCGGCGACCGCTTCTTTCCCGGCAATCGCGTCCGCCTCGCCCTGTTCGCCCTCATCGGAATGATCGGCGCGATTCTCCTCTACCGCGTCACCAGCGGCACCGGCGGCCTGTGGGGAAATCTCATCGGCCTCGGCGCCATCGGGCTCTTCCTCTACATCGCGGATGCCATCGTCTCCGGCATCGCCGCGCAGGACATCGGCGGCGCGGAGAATACCGCCTCCGCCGCCGGCATCATCAATGGCATCGGCTCCACCGCCCAGTTGTTCTCCGGCATCGTGCCGATCTGGTTGAAACAGCGGTGGGGCTGGGACGCCGTCTTCATCTCCTTCATCGTCATCGCCTTCTTCTCGTGCCTGGCGATCTTGCCCGTGGCCCGGAAGGGAAAGCTTACGAAAGCCTGATTCCAGCACTTTCTTGGGCTAAAGATGAAATTTCGCGCCGAAATCTGACGTCATTCCTCCCCATGCCCTCAGCCACCCGTCGCCAATTCCTCGCCGCCCTCCCGCTTGCCGGAGCAGGTTTCGCCGCGGCCTCTGCCCAGGAATCCACGCAGTCTCCCTCCGCGGACTCCGTGACGTTCGGCTTCATCACCGACGTCCACCACGGCACCCACGGCAAGGATCAGGTCGGCCGGCTGAAGCCCTTCATCAATGCCGCCATCGCCCGCAAGCCCGACTTCATCATCCAGTGCGGCGACTTCTGCTGCGCCAAAGGCGGCATCACCACCGCCAAGGACTTCCTCGCCGAGTGGAATCGCTTCCCCGGCCCGAAGCATCACGTCATCGGCAACCACGACTGCGACTTCCAGACCAAGGAAGAATTGTTAGAGGCATGGCAGATGCCGAATCCCTACTACTCCTTCGATGTGGGCGGATTCCACTTCGTGGTGCTGGATCGCAATCACTTCATCGACGACGAGGGCAAGACGGTCTCCTACGCGAACGGCAACTGGTATCCCATCCATCGAAAGGGCGGCCCCGGCCACCTCGCCCGCGTGAGCTGCATCGACAAGGAACAACTCGCATGGCTGGCGAAGGATCTCGCCGGCACCGACAAGCCGGTCGTCATCTTCCAGCACCAGCCCTCCGGCGTCGGCAGCCACGAAGGCAATTGGGACGCGGTCAATTACGTCATCGACTCCCACAATGCCAAGCGCGGCAAGGCCCAGGTCGTGGCGGTCTTCGCCGGTCATGATCACGATGAGGAGCACTCCATCCGCCACGGGGTCCATCACCTCACCCTGACCAGCTCCACCTTCGGCATGCCGCCCAATGGAAGCACGACCTACTACGATTCCAGTAAGCCGCCCTTCACCTTCATCACCTTCGATCCCGGCAAGCGCGAGCTACGCATCGAGGAATCCCTCTCCACCTACGAAGGCCAGGCACAAATGCCGCCCGAGCACATCTGGCTCACCCCTCCAGTCCTCCGCGGCCGCACGCTTCCGTTTGGCTGATCTCCGTCACAGCGGTCGCGGACCCGCCCGAATGTAGCGGAACGACTTCGTCGTTCCGGCGGCTCGCGCTTTCTCGAAAAATCGCCGCCCGGATTCAAAGTGCGGGCCGAACCCCGCCATCGCTCGCTTCCGTCCCGCCGATCTCCTTCGCCAGCAAATGGCAGCGCCACAACGCCCGCGGGTGATGGAAGAACGACTTCCACAGCGACCCTTTCAGCGTATTCGACGGCTCACCATCGCGGCGCAAGTAGCCGAACCACTCGCCATGCTCCGGATCGGCGAAGTTCCAGAAGCTCCACTCGCGCAGCTTCTCGTGCCACTCCAGATACTTCGCATCGCCGGTCATGCGGTGGGCCATCAGCGTGGCGATCAGCGCCTCGTCGTGCGGCCACCAGAATTTCATGTCGTGCCAGTACTCCTGCACCGGCTTGCCATGGACATCGCGGAAGTAATAGAGACCGCCGAATTCCTCGTCCCAGCCTCGCTCCCACATCCAGTCGAGCATGTCGCACCCAAGCTTCACCAGCCGGCTGTCATTCCGGTGCCCCGCTTCTTCGAGCACAAACCACGCAGCCTCGATCGCGTGCCCGGGATTGAGCGTGCGGCCGTCGAAGTGATCCACGATCGATCCATCCGGCGCCACCGCTTCCATCACCACCTTCAAGTCCGGCTTCACGAACAGCCGCTCGATGTCATCCAGACAACGGTCGATCCACATCGTCAGCAGCCGGTCCTCGCCGAGGTGCTTGCGCAGCTCCTGCGCAGTCACCAGCGTGATCATCCGCGTCCCGATCCCTTCCATCGGCCGCGCCCCGGTGAACTTCGGCGGAATGCGACCCTGCGTGAAGTTCCAATCCGTGAAGCGCTCGAACCAGTGCCGCGCCTTGTCCGCGGAATCGCCATCCTTCGCCGCCGCCGCATGCGCTGCAAAGGCGATCGCCGCAAAGCTCTCGCTATACGCATAGCGCCGCTTGCGGAGCGGCGTGCCATCCTGCGCCACGTGGAAAAACATCCGCCCGTCGGTCGGATCGATGCACTTCTCTTCCAAAAACCGCAGCCCGCTCTCCGCCCACACCAGCCACTCCGGTCGCCGCTCATGCCCGAGGTAAAGCGTCAGCAGCATCCAGCTCATCCGCCCCTGCGCCCACACCGACTTGTCGTTATCGACGAGCTCACCATCGCGATCGAAGCAATGCACGAACCCGCCATGCTCCTCATCCACCGCCCGCGGAAACCAGAAGGGAACGCAGTCGTCGAAAAGCTGATCGTGGTAGAAAGCGGCGAGGTCCATCGAGTGAAACTAAGAAGCTCCATCAGAGACTTGGAAACAAGCCCTTCGCACCGGTTTTCCCGGCAAACCAGACACCAACGTCACTCTGCCGGCGGCAACGGGTGCAACTTCACGCCGCCGGTCCAATCCCCCGCGGCCAACGTGCTCCCATCGGGACTCACCCCGAGCGCGTAGATCCAGTCTGCACCGGAGCCCCACTCCTTCCCGATGCCGTCGCTATCGCCGTCGCTATCGCCGTCGATGCGGCGGATGAGGCCTTCGTGACCCGCCGAGAACAAATGACGACCATCCGGCGACCACGCGAGAGCCAGCAGCGGCCCATCGTGATTGCGGACGATGCGCACCATCCGCCCGATCTCCGGCTGCCAGACGCGCACCGTGCGGTCGTCGCCCGCACTGGCACACGTCGCCGGACCTTCCCTCGACGGACGAAATGCCAGCGCATGAACCGCCTCCGTGTGATGACCCAGCGAACGCAGGAGCTTGCCATCGGCCGCGGACCACACCTTCAACGACCGGTCGGCACTGGCGCTGACGATGCTGCCATCGCCGGGGCTGAATGCCACCGCGAGCACGGGTGCAGAGTGGCCGGTGAGAATGAGCGATTCCGCGGGTGCAACCCCATCCCCCAGCGACCAAACTTTCGCGGAATGATCCGCCGACGCGGTGACCAGACGCTTGGCCGCAAGATCGATGGCCACGCCCATGATAAGATCCTCATGTTTGCCGAAGCGGTGCTTCAGCACGCCCTCGGGCCATGAGAACAGCACCGCCTCACCGCGCACGCCAGGCTCACCGCCTGCCGCCACCAGCCAGTGCCCATCGGGCGAAAAGGCCAGCGCGGCGACTCGCGGCAGCGGGCACTCGATCCGCCGCTGCACCGTCGCATCCTTCGGCGAACGCACCTCAATGGCACGGTCGCCGTTGTTCACCAGCGCGCTGCCATCGGGAGAATAGACCAGCGCGGTCACCGGCACGGCGGGCAAGGTCAGGCACCCACCCATCCACGCCAGAACACCGGCCATCATGCAGCGAACGGCAGACCTCATAGCAATTCCCGGATGAAGCTCCCTTCACCCATCATCTTCATCGGACGGCCCGATGGCGTGATGAGTTCCGCGCCCGGATCGACGCCGAGCAGTTTCAAGATGGAGAACGCCAGATCCGGCGGCCCGACCGGACGATCCACGGGAAATTCGCCGAAGCCATTCGTCGCGCCGATGACCTGGCCGCCGCGCACGCCACCGCCCGCCATCAGCACCGAGCCCGCACGGGGCCAGTGGTCGCGGCCACCGATGGCATTCAGCTTCGGCGTGCGGCCGAATTCCCCCATCAGCACCACCAGCGTGGACTCAAGCAGCCCGCGCTCGCGCAGGTCGGTCAGCAGCGCGGCATAGGCGCGATCGAGCGAGGGCAGCTTGCCACTGCCGGGAAAGCGCGAGTCGGGCAGCTCGCGGAAGATCTGCTGGTGCATGTCCCAGCCGGGATCCACCACGGTAACGAAGCGCGAACCCGCCTCCACCAACCGCCGCGCCAACAGGCAACCCGCACCGATGTTCGCAGGGCCATAGCGCTCACGGGTCTGGGGGGATTCGCGGGACAGGTCGAACGCGGCCTTGGCCTCCGGCGAGGACAGCAGCCGCCACGCTTGCTCATAGAAAGCATCGCGGTTCGCGCCGCCCGGGCCCTGCTCCACTTGCCGCGAAAGAGCATCCATTTTCTCCAGCATTGCGTGACGTTTGGCGCTGCGCTCGAAACTGACGCCCTCCGGAAGTTGCAAGCCATCGACTCGCGAGGGATCGCGCCCGGTGCTGAAGGCGGCGAATGCTCCCGGCAGCCAGCCCGATCGCGCCGCATTGGAATCCCCACCCACCCCATCGTGCGGGATCGCCACATAGGGAGGCATCGTGCCACCGGCTCCCGCGGCCTGCGCCACCAGGCTGCCGAGGCTGGGATGCTCCAGCGCCGGCGTCGGCCGGTGGCCTGTTAGAAGGAAGCGCGTGCCGGTGTCGTGATTGCCCAGCTCATGCGTCAGCGAGCGGATCAATGCCACGTCCTTCATCACTGCGGCGGTCCGTGGCAGATGCTCGCAAATCTGCACGCCCGCCACCGCGGTGCCGATCGGCTTGAACTGGCTGCGCACCTCCGACGGTGCCTCCGGCTTGAGGTCGAACATGTCAAGATGGCTCGGCCCGCCATCCAGCCAGATCAGGATGCACGACTTCGCCCGTGCTGCCCCTTTGCCGGTCTCCGCGGCCGCCGCCTGCATTCGCAGCAAGCCGGGCAAGCTCAGCCCGAACGAGGTCAGCACCCCCAGATGCAAGAAGTCCCGGCGGGAAACGCCGTCGCAGCGATGGAAAAACGAGCGGTGGTTCATGGCGCTGTTAGATCAGTGATTGGCCGAGAATTCGCGGGAGTTCAGGACGACCCACACGAGGTCGGCAACTGCTTCCGGGCGCCCTTCACCGGCAGGCAGGACGGTATCCCAGGCATTCATTTCACCCGGCGATGGATAGCGGCTGAAGGCGCGGAGGTAGAGGGTTTCGATGACCTCGCGATTGGTCTTTTCAGGAAGTTCCGCAGCAAGTCCGAGACCCGCGGCGAGCTTGTCATTGATGGTGCTGCCATTGATCAGGTGCAGCGCCTGCGCGAGGCCGCCGCCGCTGCGGGAGGAACTGTCGCACGCGCGCTTTCGTTCGCAACGGCCAAGCACATCGAGCGCCGGTGACGGCGTGGCCGGGCTGATGAGTTGCACGGCACGGGTGCCTGCGGGAACCCCGGCAAACGTATCCGGCACACCGGTGACCTGCGCGACCGCGTCGGCGAAAACCGCGGCTGGCAATTCCTTGTGCAGCGCCCGCGCAAAGAGCCGCGCCGCCGCCGGATCAGCGGAGCCACCGTGCGAGGCCAGTTGCCAGGTCCGCGAGGCAGCAATCAACCGGATCAACCGCCGCAGGTCATGCCCATGCGCGGAGAAGTCCGCTGCCAGCGCATCCAGCAGCGCCGGGTGCGTCGCAGGATTCGTCGGCCGCAGGTCATCCACGGGCTCGACCAGACCGCGGCCCAGCAGATGTTTCCAGACCCGGTTCACCACCGTGCGGGCAAAGAATGGATTCGCCGGATCCGTCATCCACGCAGCCAGCGCGAGCCGGCGATCGGAGCCTTGCGGAATCTCGACATCAGATGCGCCGAGCGCCCTTGGCTCAAGCGGGAGCCCGCTCTTCGGGTGATCCACCTCGCCGCGGTCGACGGCACGGACCACCCCGCCATCGCGGCTGAGACGCGCGAAAAACGCGGCAAAGCGATGGTAGTCCTCCTGCGTCCAGCGGTCCGCGGGATGAGCATGGCAGCGCGCACAGCCGATTTGCAAACCGAGAAAAATCCGCGCCACATGCTCGGACAAATCGCGCGGGTCCGTCGCCAAATTCATGAATCCCGCGGGACCATTCGTCGCCGGATTACCCGACGCCGTCACCAACGTGATCGCGACCTGATCAAAGGACACGTTGCCAGCGACCTGCTCGCGAAGCCAGCCGTGCCAGGATTTCGCTGCGCCCCCCTGTCCATTTAGCAGCACCAGATCGGCCAGCTTCATGGTCCAGAAATCCACGAAGGCTTCACTCCCCAGCAGCTCATCGATGAGTCTCATCCGCCGCTCGGCAGAGGCGGGCTCGTTCAAAAAGGCACGCGTGATCGCCTCATCGGGCAGCCGTCCGGTAAGATCCAGATACGCCCGCCGCAGGAACTCCGCATCATCGCAAAGCGACGCTGGAGAAACATGCAGCCGTACAAACTCAGCGCGGATGTGCTCGTCGATGAAGTTCGCGGGCCGAAACCCGTCGTCTGCCATGCCCGCTCCCTCCAACGGCGCGGCAACCCGCACCGCCGCCACCTGCCCGCCGTAGCGGACCATGATGCTGGTGAGGCCACGACCGGTCACCGTCAACTTGCCCGACTTAGTCACCCCGGCCACCGCATCGTCATTCGCGGTGTAGAGCGCGAGCGGCGAAACCTCGCGCTTCGACCCATCCGACAAGGTCGCGGTAACCACAATCTGCCGCGTTTCACCGGAACCCCTCGCCAGCAAATCCTGCGGCTCCACCGCAATGCCGGTCACTTGCAAGTCCGGCGGCCCGGCAGGCGCACCGGCCGCAATCCATTCGCGGATCAAGGCATAGTTGTTAGAACCCTCCCGCAGCTTGCGCCCGCCCTCGTGGTCGACTTCGGTTTCCGATGCCTTGCGCAGGAGCAAGCTGTCCTCAGGCCGCGCCAGATCGATGCGTCGCCCGCCAAACTCGCGCGTGATGCGCTCGTAGTCGGACTCCGGATCGTAGCCAAAGAGGCTGAGGCGAAACCCGCCCTGCCCACTGGCGGCCCCGTGACAAGCCCCCGCATTGCAACCGGCGCGCGTCAGCACCGGCAGCACATCCGACTGGAACGCCGGCGCATGCTCCGCTGCCACGACGAGCGCGTGGCTCATCAGAAGCGCGGCACTGGCGAGAGCAGCCCTCATTTCTTCAACTCATCGAGAAACGCCTGGCCCACCTTGCGCGAGTATTCGGTGCCATAGTGGTCGCCGAAATGCAGCACGCGGGTCCAGCCGTCGATCGCCTGCTGTTTCAGATCGGCACTGTCCTTGATGTGGTCGCGGACTTCGGCCAGCACGGCATCCACCGTCGCGTCGTCATTGGTCGGCTTGATGAAGCGCCGCAGCATTCCCTGCAGCTCGGGATCGGAAGGCACCGCACCTGGAAAAGGGTCCTTGCCGCCCTGCGGGTCCCCCGGTGGGGTTTCGCGAGGCATCGGGCGCTGCGGCGGGCGAGGACCACCGCGGACCTCGGCCAGTTCGGCACGGAGGCCTTGGACTTCGCCAATCAGCGCTTGGACGGCTCCGCGGAGCCCTTCCTCGGTGTTCAAATCAAAGCGGTTCAGATCCACCGGCGGACGTGGCGCGCCCTCCGGGCCGCGACGCATGCCGTCGCCGTCACGACGACCACCACCATTGCGGGCCATGTGGCGCTGGTTCAATTCCTCCACGGTCGGCGGCGTGGCGTCGCCGCTGACCTTCGCCAGCGCTTCCAGCACCTTCGGGGCATCGGCGATCCCCGGCTGCCCGAGCGCAAAGTTTGCCGTCACGGTGTTGTCCTTCGCCATCACGATGGTCATCAGGCACTCCTTGTTCAGCCCGTAGTTCCCCGGGCCTTCCGCACCGTCCAGCGAAAGCCCCACCCGCGATTGCAACTTCAACGAGTTGGTCGCGTTCTTCGCCCGCTGCTCGCCTTCGAGGCGGTCGGCAGCCAGGAAAATGATCTCCGTCTTGAGAGCGTCCTTCCGCAGCGCCCCGTATTCATCCACCACGCGCAGCAGCGGCATCATCGAGCGCTCGATGCCGTGCATGAACACGATGGCCGTGGCCCCGCCGGCATTCTCGGCGATCACGTCGCGCTCCTTGGCCGCATTCTCCCCGGTGAGTTCCACCACCTTGAAGGGCGTCGTCTTTTCGCCCTGCTGAGGGCCGGAGAAGACGGGATCGGCGGCCTCCACGGAGGCGAAGAGAGCCCCACACAGGGCAAGTAGGCGGAGTTTCATGGGATGGGAAAAGAGAAGAGAAGGCGCGCCGCGAGAGACCTTCAAGAGAAAGTCTCCAGCGGTTCCGGATCAAACCCCCGAAGCGGGGAAAAGTATCTCACGATTCAAGAGAGCGTCCAATCCACTGGCTTCACGACACTCTCCGCGGCACGATCTTCCCTGAAACTCATTCCGCCACGGGGACCACGGATCCCAGGTCAGACCGACGCGAGATCGACGAATACGTCCGGGACCGACCGCGCATCGGCCTGAATCTCACCCTTGAGCGGGATCTCGCCGGGAAGTAGGCACGGTTCTCATGGGCTTCCAGACGCACGCCTCGATAAATCCCTTGTCGTAACGTAATTACTCGTTACGAGTTCTGCCGTCACGATGAATCCCGTCGAAACTTGCCGCGCTCTCGGAGATCCGATCCGCTGGCGCATCGTCCGCCTGGTCTCGCACGATGCCCTGTGCGTCTGCGAACTCGCGGACATCCTCGGCATGCCGCAGTCCTCCGTCTCCAGCCACGTCCAGGTCATCCGCCGCGCGGGCTTGCTGGAATCCGAGAAGTGCGAGAAGTGGACCTACTTCCGGGTGCAGGCGAAATTCCTGAAGCTTTTCCGCGCACTTGAGGCCGGCATCGAGAAGCCGGAGCCCACGTGGGCCGAGGATGACAGCAAGACCCACGCACGCCTCACAGCCCGCGAGGGCAGTTGCTGCCCCGGCCCCAAGCAGCTTGCGAGGCCGCGACGCTCCTCCTCTTCCTCACTCCGCTCATGACCCTGCACGAACTCAAGACGCTCCTCGGCGAGCACGCCGGCCGTCACTTCCGCATCAGCCTGCCGGACGGTTCCGCGGTGCCGCTTTCCTTCCACGTCACCGAAGTAGGACGCGTGCAGAAGACCTTTCTCGATTGCGGCGGCACGCTGCGCGAGTCGATCGCCTGCCAACTCCAGGTCTGGGTGGGCGAAGACTACGACCATCGCATCGAGACCCAAAAGTTGGCCGCGATCCTTGGCAAGGCGCAGCCATACCTTCCCGACGAATCGGTGCCGGTAGAGGTCGAATACGAGGATCGCGTGATCTCGCAGTACACCATCTCCGGGCACGAGGTGTCGGAGGAAGCCGTGGTGCTGGTGCTAGCCCACAAGCACACCGAGTGCCTCGCACCCGAGCTCTGCGGACTGCCACCGATCGGGCGCTTGCCGGCCATTGGATCCACCCCGTGCTGCGGTCCTTCCGGCTGCTGTTAGACCCATGAAAAGGGCGCTTGCCGAGTTCCTTGGGACCTTCTTCCTCGTCTTCGCGGGGACGGGGGCCATCGTCATCAATGAGGTCTCCGGCGGCGCGATCGGCCATGCCGGGATCGCCCTGACCTTCGGACTGGTGGTCATGGCCATGATCCATGCCTTCGGCGATGTCAGTGGTGCGCATCTCAATCCCGCGGTAACGCTGGCCTTCTCCGTCGCAAAGCGCTTCCCATGGCGCGAGGTGCCCTTGTACTTGGCCGCGCAATTCGCCGGTGCCTTCGCTGCCAGCGGACTATTGAAAGGCCTCTTTCCCGATGCCGGCACGCTGGGAGCCACCCTGCCCGCCGGGAGCGTGGCGCAGAGCTTCACGCTGGAGATCGTGCTCACCGCCGCGCTGATGCTTGTCATCCTGAGCGTGTCCACCGGCGCGAAGGAGAAAGGCATCACCGCGGGCATGGCCATCGGCGCGACCGTCGGCCTTGAAGCCATGTTCGCCGGCCCGATCTGCGGAGCCTCGATGAATCCCGCCCGTTCACTGGCCCCCGCCTTGGTCAGCGGTCACATCGAGCACCTCTGGCTCTACCCCGTCGCCACCATTCTTGGCGCCCTGCTCGCCGTGCCGCTGTGCATCGGCGTCCGCGACTCCGGCTGCTGCGGTGGCAAATGCACCCCTTCATGAAACCAACCGTCCTCATCCTCTGCACCGGCAATTCCTGCCGCTCCCACATGGCCGAAGGCATCCTCCGCGCCGCCGCCGGTGACGCGCTCGATGTCCAAAGCGCCGGCTCGAAACCCGCCGGCTACGTCCATCCGCTGGCGATCCGCGCCCTCGCGGAAATCGGCATCGATATCTCCACCCACCACTCGAAGCACCTCGACGAATTCCTGTCCTCGGACATCGAGACCGTCATCACCGTCTGCGGCAATGCCGATCAAGTCTGCCCGATGTTCCCCGGCCAAATGAACCGCCATCACTGGGGCTTCGACGATCCCGCCCACGCCACCGGCAGCGAGGACGAGCAGATGACCGTCTTCCGCCGCGTGCGGGATGAGATCAAGCGCGTCTTCGACGCCTACGCCGCAGGACGACGGGACGCGCTCGCCCAACCCGCGCTGCCATGACGGAGAAGATCCTCTTCATCTGCGTCCACAATAGCGCGCGCAGCCAGATGGCGGAGGCGCTGATGAATGCGACGTGCCCGGACCACTTCATCGCCGAGAGCGCGGGACTGGAACCGGGAGAGCTGAATCCGTATGCCGTTGAGGCGATGCGTGAAATCGGCATCGATATCTCGCAGAAGTCGACGAAGGCGGTCTTCGATCTCTTCAAGTCCGGGAAACTCTATTCGCATGTGATCGCCGTCTGCGACACCGCCGCAGCCGAGCGTTGCCCGGTCTTCCCCGGCTTGGTGAAACGCCACCAATGGTCCTTTCCCGACCCCTCCGCCGCGACTGGAACTCCGGAGGAGCGACTGGCAGCGGCAAGGGAAGTGCGGGACATGATCAAGGCGGCGGTGGAAGGCTGGTGCTCGGAGCGATGCTCCGGAGCTCTGGCTTGAGTCTTCCGGCGCGCTCGCCATCCCACGGCTCACGGCAGCGCCACCTCAAGCGCCCTCGCGCCCCAGGCTGCAAAACCGAGGCTCTCCAACTGCTCCATCAGCACATCGACCTGGGCCGCGCTCGGATTTCCCAAGGGCAAGCGCGCCGGGCCGACCGGCACGCCGAGTCGCTCCATCAGTGCCTTCGCGGTGCCCAGGAAGCCGGTGGCGGCGATGGCATCCACCATCGCGATCGAGATCGATTGCAAGCGCCGCGCTTCCTCGAAGTCGCCGCGGGCATGCGCGGCGATGAGATTGCGGTAGAGCTCCGGCGCCCAGTTGTAGGTGGAGCCCACCCCGCCCTTCGCGCCGGCGGCCAAGGCCGAGAGTAATGTTTCATCCACGCCCCACGGCAGGTCGAGTCGACCCGCCACCTCGAGCGAGCGGCGATAGGAAACCAGATCCGGATTGGTGAACTTGATCCCCGCCAGCGTGGGAATCCGCGCGGGCGCTTCCACGAGGAAACGCTCCATTGGAAAGCTCACGCCCGTCAACGCGGGGATGTCGTAGTAGTAGAAGGGCGTCATCGGCGCGTCCGCGGCAATGGCAGCACAGCAATCGATCAGCGCGGTGAGACTACCAGGCTTATAGTAGGACGGAGCCAGCGCGCTGATCGCGGAGAAGCCGTGCTTCTCAGCCCGCCGGGCCAGCGCCTTGGCGTCCTCCACGCAATTGCTCCCGACATGCGCGATGACCCGCAGCCCGTGCTCCGGTCCGGCCGTCGCCCACGCATCGTAGAGCGCCAGCCGCTCCGCGCAGGTCAGCGAATGCGACTCACCCGTGGAGCCGGTGATGAAGACCGTGCGGATGCCATTCGCAGCAAGGAAAGCAGCTTGGAACGGAACGACCTCCGGGGCCAGTGATCCATCCGCGTGAAATGGCGAATGGGTGGCGACGACGAGTTCGTGAAGAGGTTGCGGATTCATAAAATAAAAGTCAGCGAGCCAAGGGCGCGGCACCGGCATCCGCATCGCGCGGCCGGATCAGGAGCACGAGCACGACCGAAAGCACGGCCGCACTGGCGAAGATGCTGAAGATGCCGAAGAGCGGCACATGGCGGTCGCGCAGTACGCCGAATCCATAGTCGGCGAAGCCACCGCAACTGATGCTCACGAAATTCATAAGCCCGTAGCCGGTGGCGCGCAGTTCCGGCCGCGCGATCTGGCACAGGATCGGCATGTTGTTGGAGTCGAAGAATCCCCAGCCGAGCCCGAAGAGCATCAGGAACGCGATCGCCACCCACAGGTGCCCGGTCTGCGGCGCATAGCCCACGCCGAACATCGCCGGCACGATCAGCGACATGCCGATGGCGCTGATGAATATCCGGCCGCGCGGGGTCTTCTCCATCCAGCGATCGGCCAGCACACCACCGATGATCGCGCCGATGATGGCCGCGACCTGCCAGTAGAGCGTCGCAGACACCCCGGCCTTCCCTTGGCCGATGCCGAATTCCGACTTGAGAATCGCTGGCATCCAGTCGCGCACCACCCACCCGGCCAGCGCCGGCAGGGTGAAATAGAACACCAGCAGCAGGAACGATCGATTGCCTAACAGCTCCTTCAGCGCGGCACCCGGAGAGGTCCTTGGCAAGGCCTCGGATTCCGCCGACCGCGGCGCGTTTTTCAGCAGCAGCAGCAACGGCACCGCATAGGCAATGCCGATCAAACCACAGACATCGAACGCCCAACGCCAGCCGAGGTTCGGGCTATCCGCCACGTAGCCGCTGAAGCCGCCGATGATGACGCCCACGTAGATGCCCATCTGGTGCAGCCCGATCGCACGCGACCGCGTGCGCCCGGTGTGAAAGTCCGCGATCAAGGCGAGCGCCGCGGGAATGTAAAAAGCCTCGCTGATCCCCATTACCGCGCGGGTCGCGAGCAATTGCTCATAGCTGGTGACATGCCCCGTGAGCCAGGTGACCAGCGACCACACGAACAAGCTGCCCGCGATGACATGACGCCGGCTGAAACGATCCGCCAGATAACCACCGATCGGGCTCAGGATCGCGTAGGTCCATTTGAATAGCGCGAGGATCTTCCCCCAGTTCGCCTCCTGCCCGATGCCGGGAATGTCGGCCATCACCGAGAACTTCATCGCCGCCAGCATCTGGCGGTCCAGGTAGTTCAGCAGCGCGACCGGCACCAGCAGTGCCACGATCAGCCAGGCTCGGGACGGCACGTTCACGATTCGGGAGGGGTGAAAATTAGCACCTGCGGCGTCCGCACGCCCGGCTTCACTTCACCATTGAAAAGGATGAAACCATCCCGCCACGGCGCGGTCGGCAGCGTGACCGGAGCGGGCGCATCCAGCTCACCGGCGGATGACCATGCATCCTCCGAGACGTCGTAGCGGAGAATCCCGCGGGTAAAGCCGCGGTGATCCTTCGGCGAGCCCACGTGCTTGCCATCGTCACCGGAGATCACGAATAGCGCATCGCCGCGCACCGGCGCAGGCGAGGCCGCCGCCACCGAGGCACGCGGCATGTCGGCGAGGCGCTGCCACTGCCCGCCAGAGAACTTCCACGCGTCGCGGAGATAGGTGCGGACCGGCTTGCCCGCGGCATCGGCAGCAAGCGAACAGCCACCGGTGAGAATGAAGTCACCACCGATGCCCGCAGCCGTCGCCAGGATCCGCCCGGGACCGGGCAGCGGGGGCAGCGTCTGCCAGCCCTTGTCCATCGCATCCAGGTCGAACATCCAGTGACCGGCGCTCGCCGCGGTCGCGTCCGGCTTCTCGATGCCACCGCAGACATGCACCCGGCGACCCGTCACCGCACCGGCCATCTGCGCGAGCGGCACCGGCAGTGCAGCCAACTCACGAAAGGCGGTCGTTCCGTTAGAGTAGGTCATCAGCTTCACCTCGCGGAAATGCTCCTTCACATCACCGCCGCCGATCAGCAGCACGCCCTCCGGCACGGTCAGCGAGACCCCATAGCCATTCGGTGCGGGCAGCTTTCCCGCCTCCTGCCACGTCGCACCGGATTGCTTGAGATCGAGCGCGAAAAGGCGCTCATGCCAGACCTTCTTCCCGCCGTCCCACGGCATCGTGCCGTCCGGGAAATTCGCCCCGCCACCGGCGATCAGTTGCCCGCCGTGGACGCCCGCGAAGGCCCCGGCGAACCCGACCGCATCCGGCACCGGGGGAAGGACCGTCACCTCGGCGCGCACGGGCATGGCAGCCAGCGCAGCGGCGGCGGCGAGAGGTCGGGTAAGATGCGGCGGGTTCATTCCAAGAAAGCCACCCCGTCGGGAGCGGACGAGGGGATTTTTCCCACCCTGCAGCTGTCGGACAGCCGCGGCGACTGGTCGGGTGAGCCAACCGGATCGCTGCAAGTTCATGGCTGCACAATGTCCGCAAGCGGGACCCTCAGGAAGATCATGTCGGCCACCGAGGATTCGAAGAGGATGCCGACCGTCGAGTCATCCGCCATCGCCAGCGAAGAATACCCGTAGCCGGTGCCGTCATCGAGCAGCACGTGGTGCTCCTTCGGCCATGTCTTCCCGCCATCGAGACTCGCCTGAATGGTAAGGTTCCGGCGCTGTTGCTTGTCGCGCGGATTCGAGAATAGCAGAACGGTCCGCCCATCAGGCAGCCGATGCGAAATCAGGCTCGCCATGCACACCGGCTCCGGCAAAGCCCCATGATCGGCCGGATGAATTGCCCAGGTCGCACCAAGATCGCGGGTGACCGAAACCGCGCGCCCGTTGGTATCGCCCTTGTTTTCGCGGTTGCGATTGTCGCGCATCGAGAAGATCAGCGATCCATCCCCGGCATCCGCCACCGCACACTCGGTCGTATCGCTCCGAGCGGGCGCGGAAACCGTCCAGCTTTTCCCGTGGTCCTTGCTGACGATGAGGTTGGAGAACGGCAGTCCGCTTTCATCGCGGCCCTGCGTCGGCGTCACCAGCGTCCCATCGCCCAGGGTGATGCCATTGCCGGGGGCGGGTGCGAATAGCCACCACTCCGGCCGCTTGAGCTGGCTTGTTAGATTCACCGGTTCGCTCCACGTCACGCCGTGATCGTCGGAGTGAACGCACACGAATTGGCTGGTCTCATGGATGCCTAGCCCCGGCTCCGAGCCCCTCCCCCGCCACTGGTGCGTGCCCGGCCGGCCATGCGTCCACACCGCCGAGACGAAAACGCGCCCGCTTTGCGAATCCACCAGGATATTCGCGTCGGAGCAGCCGTTCTCGCGCTGCGGCTTCCCGCCATGCTCGCCCATGTCCAGGATCGGCCGCGGCGCGAACCACGTCTTGCCACCATCGGTCGAGCGCGACAGCCCGATGTCCATGTGCCCCTGCAAGTCGTGAGAGCTTTCATAGCGCATGTCATAGACCGCCAGCAGCGAGCCATCCTTGGCACGCGCCAAGCCGGGAATGCGAAACGTATCGCAGCCATGATCGCCCTTGCGATGAATCCGATACGCGAATCGCGGCGCATGCCTACCCGATGCCTTCTCTGCCCGCATCGTCTCACCATCCACGAACTCGATCGCCTCCACCCTCAGGCCGAGACGATGCGTCAGATCCGCCCCGGGCCGGGTCTTCACCACGAGCTCACAACGATGGCTCCCCGCCGGAAACTCCATGCGCACGTCCAGTTCCGTCGCTTCCTGGAATTTGGTCGTCTCCGTCATCCACCGGTCGCCCTCCTTTCTCAGATGCCGCATGCCAACCTCTGCGAGATCGGCAAAATCCGTGGAACCCTCACCGGACAGATGGACCGATTTCACAACTCGCAGCCGGTCGATCTCGAAAGTGAACTCCGCCACCCGCGACTCCGTGCCATCGTTGAAAATCGGCACCACGGAACGCGACACCTCGATCCCGGCGTGCGCGTGAACACCTAGCATGAGAAGTGCGATGAGAATACGGGACATTTTTGGACTCAACTCATGGACTTCACCGATCCTTCCTCGCCCCGGCAAGCTTTCCTATCCGGTTTGCTCTCCCGACCGGCGAGTCCGCTGCTAGAATCCGTGCCCATCCCGCGTTTCCCATCCAGCCGATGAAACCGCTCCTCGCCCTTCTGTTCCTGCTGCCCCTGATTCTCCGCGCCGAAGCCAAGGTGCTCTTCCTGGGCGACAGCATCACCTTCGACGGCCGCTGGACCACTCTCGTGGAGTCCGCCCTGCGAAACACCGCCGAGTTCAAGGACGCCGAGATCGTCAACATGGGCCTGCCGAGCGAGACCGTCTCCGGCCTCTCCGAAGAAGGCCACGCCGGCGGCAAGTTCCCCCGCCCCGGCCTTCACGAACGTCTCGGCCGCGTGCTCCCCGCCTTCAAGCCCACGCTCATCATCGCCTGCTATGGCATGAATGACGGCATCATGCTGCCGCCCGACCCCGCACGGGAAGCGGCCTATCAGAAAGGCCTCACCCGCTTGAAGGTGGAGGCCGAAAAGGCCGGTGCCCGGGTGATCTTCCTCACCCCACCGCTTCATAAGGTGGACAAGCCCACGCCCGATCCCGCGCGTTACGACGTCACTCTCGACCGCTTTGCCGAATGGCTGGTCTCACAAAACGGGCGGGGGTGGGAAGCCGTGGACATCCGCCCGGGATTGCGCGCCTCGGTCGCCGCGGCGAAGGCAAAGGATCCCGCCTTCGTCTATGCCGGCGATGGCATCCATCCCGGCGATGCGGGCCACCGCTTCATCGCCGAGGCTGCCTGCACCGGACTCTGGCCGCTGCTTAAGCTTCCCGGCAAGCCCGAGTTCGCCGAGGGCCAGGCGTTCCGGACTCTGAAAGAACGCCAGGATCTGTTGAAGCACGCCTGGCTCACGGCCACCAAGCACCAGAGGCCCGGCATCCCCACGGGCCAGCCCTTGGAACCCGCCAACACGCAGGCGACAGCATTGTTAGGAGACTATCAGGCCTTCGCCTCGATGAAATCCTCGTCTTGGAATGGCTACGACCGGCTCGATTTCCACCTCGCCGGCCGGGCCTCGCTGCTCATCCGTCCCAAGACGTCGGCGGCCGGCCAGCCATGGATCTGGCGCACCGAATTCTTCGGCCATGAGCCACAGGGCGACATCGCGCTGTTAGGCAAGGGCTTCCACGTCGCTTACGTGGACCTGCAGAATCTCTACGGCGCGCCCGTGGCCCTCCAGGCCATGGATCGCTTCCATGCGTTTGTCACCCTGCACTTTTCGCTCTCCAAGAAGACCGTCCTCGAGGGCTTCAGCCGCGGCGGCCTATTCGCCTTCAACTGGGCCGCCCTCCATCCCGACCAAACCACGGCCCTCTATGTCGATGCCCCGGTTTGCGACTTCAAGAGCTGGCCCGGCGGCAAGGGCAAGGGCCCGGGATCGCCCCCCGATTGGCAGCGATTGATCAAAACCTACAACTTCCCTGACGAAGCCGCGGCCCTCGCGTGGAAAAGCAATCCCGTGGACAACCTCGCGCCGCTCGCCAAGGCCCGCATCCCCATCCTCGCGATAGTCGGCGATGCCGACGAAGTGGTCCCGGTGGCCGAGAACATCGACCTCGTCGAAACCCGCTATCGCAAGCTCGGCGGCGAGATCCAGGTAATCCGCAAGCCCGGCGGCAAGCACCACCCGCACAGCCTGCCCGATCCCAAGCCCATCGTCGATTTCGTGGTCAAGGCGGTTTCGCCGTGAAGAAGACCACCTCACAAGTGGTTGGCCCGCCCCACCAGTTGAATCTTGCCTTCAGTCGCGATCGGGAGAGACTGATGTGATAGCCATGACCGGAGCCCCGATGCCATCCCGCGGAAACCTCGTCGCCGAGTGCGTGCGCGTGATGCACCTGCGCATCGCCTCAGGCGAATGGCCGAAGCTCCTGCCCGGCGAACGCCGCCTCGCCGAGACACTGCAAGTCGGCCGCGACACCATCCGGCTCGCCCTCCAACAGCTCGAGCGCGACGGCGTGCTCGCCGCAGCCGATGCCGGCGCACGCCGCCGGGTCATCGATGCCGGTGGCGAGACGGTGCGGGAGAAGACCGCAGCCTTGAGAATCGGCCTGCTCGCGCACCGGCGCTTGGAGCAATTGCCGCAGCCGATGCTGTTGGAGATCGATCAAGTCCGTGAAGCGCTTTCCAGCAAGGGCGGATCGCTCGAAGTCTTTGCTCCGGGTTGGTATGAGCAGAAGAATCCGGCCAAGCGCCTGGAAGACTTCGTGGAAGAACAACGCTGCAGCGCGTGGATGCTGCTGCGCTCCACCGCGGCCGTGCAGGGGTGGTTCATGAAGGGCCGCATCCCCGCCCTCATCCGCGGCTATCCGCACCCGGGTATCGGCTTGCCTCACCTCGATGTCGATTGGCAGGCCACCGCCCATCACGCCGCCGGGCACCTGTGGCGCATGGGGCACCGCCGCGTCGTCGTCCTTTCGCCCGCCGATGCGCTCATGGGCGTGGAAGCGGCCGTCCGCGGAGTGATGGAACTCGGCGAGCCCGGCTTCGAGGCCACGGTGCTGGTGGAAAACGGCTCTCCCGGCGGTGTCGGTCGCGTCCTCGCACGCGCCCTGAATTTCAAAAGCCCCCCCACCGCCATCATCGCCACCCGCCCGCGTCAGGCCGCGACGGCCCTCACCTGGCTCGCCAGCCAAGGCCTCCAAGTCCCCCGCCACCTCAGCCTCATCACCCTCGGCTGGGAACCATCCCTCGATCACCTCGTCCCGGAGATCACCGGCTACCGAGTCGATCCCGAAGCCGTCGCGAAGCTGGTCGTGCGACGCCTCGAACGCATCGCCGCCGGCGACCCCAATCCCGGCGGCAACGCATGGATCACACCGGAAACGGTGAAGGGTGCATCCGTAGGCAAGGTGTGAGGTGGAAGGGCGATGGCAGATGATAGATGGGAGATCGCAGATGCGACGCCGCGCCGCGCCTCTACGACGGCGTAGCGGTCAAGGATGGTAGCCGTGGGTTTCAACCCACGGACCAACTCACGCCAGCAACGTGTCGCAGAGCGACACCGGAATCGCGACCAAGCAGGACACCCCTCGCCCTCGAGTCCGCACCGGCCCGCTCGACGCGACCACACACCTCACCTCACAAAAAACGCGCACCCTCATCAGGATGCGCGTCTTTCGTTTTGGCGGGAATGAGAGCGATCTTCTTGACCTCGAATCCACTCGATCCAGCCGCTTGTCCGCTTACGGGATCTCGACCTTCAGGCGGGCAAAGAGTTTTCCAGTGCTGGCGGGGGGACGCGGAATGGTCACCGTCACCCGGTCGGTGTTGTTGGGGTAGAAGTTCGGATCCTCATCGATCTCCACGCCATTCGAACCATCCTGGGCCGGGGTCCAACCGGTCAGGGTCGAACCATACTGGACGAAGGGATCGAACGCCTCCGAATCCTCGGTGCGGCGGAAGACGAAGATCAGGTGAGTGGCATTCACGCTCAAGGTCGGCAGCAGCGCATTGGAAGGCGAGTTCGAAGGATCGCCACCGATGACGAACTCGATCCCGTTCGGAATGCCATCGGCATCCGAGTCAGTCTCAGCGCCTGCACCAGCAATGCCATTGTCCTGTTCCCAATCGCCGTAAGTGTCGCCGCCACCCGGCGTGTACGAGAGTTGCAGTAGATTCCCGCTGGTGCTCACCGCCCAGGTGCCGGTTCCTGCGAAGGCCGTGGCGTCCACCGTGATCTCGTCGGCGTCGAGCCCGCTGACTCCACCGCTGGTCGTGGCCAGGGTGAAGGTCTTCGGCACCTCCGTGAAATTCACCAGAGAGGCAGGCGAGATGACCACCACCGCGGGTGTGCCCGCCACGGCATTCACCGTGATCGATGCGGCATTGAGGGTGTCGTAGCCGCTGCCCGCGCTGCCATTCCAATCGGCGACCTGCCAGGCGATGTGCGCGCCATTCTCCAGCGCCACTCCCGCGGTCGAGACCAGCGTGCCGACCCCATTGCCCGGGGCGATCGTGCCGGAAACTGTCGCGGTCGCACCCAGCGCGCCGTTGCCGCCAAGCGTGCCAGCGGTTTCCACCACCACCGGCGATGCAGGCAAGGCGGTGTTCACCAGCAGTGTGCCATTCCGCACCGTCGTGGTACCGCTGTAGGACTTCGTGCCGGTATAGGTCACGGTCTGGGCAGTCGTGCCGGTGGTGAGGCCGATGAAGACCTGACCCGCGCCGCTGATGGTGTTCCCCACCGTGTGGGCATCGGTGCGGGAGAAGGACAAGGCGCCTTCATTCGCCACCGTGGCACTGCCGAGCGTCCCAAAGGCATCCGCGCCGGCCTGACTAACATCGGTATTGCCTGGAATCCCGCCGACCCGCACCGGCACACCGGCCGGAATGTTGATCGTGCCACTCAGCGTGTTCGCGCCGGTCAGAATGAAGCCGGTCTGGTTGCTCGTCATCGTGGCTGCCGCGTCCTCGAAGGTCAGGCCACCGCTGCCGGAGAGCACACCCTGCAGCTTCAAGGCCCGCGGCGGAGTCGTGACGGAGCGGTTGATGATCCGGTTATCGGGCCCCGCGAGAGTGATGTTGTTGGTCCAGGTCCAGTTGCCCTCGATCTGTCCGAGCTTGCCGCTGGTGGTCGCGTCGCCAAGTACGACACTTCCCGTACCCATCGCTGTTGCGCCGTTGCGGATCGTCCGGAATTCGGAGCCATTCTTCACCGTCAGCGTCCCGGAGAAGCCCGCCCACGAGTTGCCCTCGGAAAAGCCGATCCCGCTGCCAGGATAGCTGAAAACGATACCACCGCCATCGATCACGATGTTGCCGTCGCCGCTGACATTGCGGAGCCGCGGGCTCGTCTTGTAGTCGAGCAAATCGCTGCGGTTGATGCGCAGCGTCGCACCGGTAAACAAGCTCACCGCACCGCTGCCGATCTGGCCGCTGGTGGCGCCGTCGCCAAAGGTCAGCGTGCCTTCATCGATAAACGTGGCGCCGGTATAGCTCGTTTCCGAGCTCACCGTGGCAGTACCGGGACCCTGCTTGGTGAAAGTCCCGCCGCCGGCAATCGTCCCGCCACTCAAGGTGTAGGCGAGTGTGTCGTTGTCAATCGTCAGGCCATTCGGGCTCAAAGTCTCGGCCAGGGTCACCGAGCCGGTGGTGGCGCTATCGTCGAAGAGCACCGTATCCCCGGCAAGGAAGGTGGTCGTGGCGGCACCGATGGTCCAGTTGGCCGTGGTGTTCAGGTCCCAGGTGCCATTGCCGCCCTTCCACGTCAGCGTGCCACCGGTGTATTCGAGCTCGATGTTGGTCTCGCCCACATTGTGGACGAGCGTGAAGCGCGTGCCTGGCGTAAGCGAGAGATTGGCGAAGCCGCTGAAGGTGCCCAGATAGTCGATGATCGGGATCTTGTCGCCGGGATTCAGCCCCGCACCCGCCACCGGCGTGATGACATGAGGCCCGGAAACTGTGAGCGCATTGGTATCATTGAGCACGATCTGGTCGTAGGCCGATCCCACGCGGAAGGTGGAAGTCGAGCCACCAGCCAACGTTAGAGACTTCACAAAGCTCGAGCCGGGCGTGGCAACCGCACCCGCCGCCACGGTCGCACCACTCTGCACCGTGACCGGACTCGATCCCAAGTCTCCGGCGATCCGCAGCGTGCCGCCTTCGACGGTCGTTGCCCCCGTGAGCGTCGAGGTGCCGCTCAGCACCAGCGAGCCCGCGCCTTTCTTCGAGATCGTACCACTACCGGAGATCGCGTTCGCCGCGGTGATCACCGCGCCGGTTCCGTGGTTGAAGACGAGCGATCCGTCGTTGGTCACCCCGTTGCCGCCGATCACACCGGTGGTGCCGCCATTGCCCACTTGCAACGTGCCGGCGGCGGTGATGGTGGTGACCCCCGTGCGGGTATTCGCCGCTGCCAGCACCAGCGTGCCACCGGAAATGGTCAGGTCGATGTCTGAAGCAGGAGCTCCTTGGTTCTGCGTCTGTTTTCCGACGATGCCAGCCAGCGTGAGCGAACCCACGCCGTTCTTGGTCAGGGAAATCCGCCGGATGTCAGTGTTGTTGCCTGCCGTGTGCGAGAGGATCATCCCGTTGAAGACCGTGTCGGTCGCCTGATTGACCTCGACCGTCGCCACCTGCGAACCACCACCACCGGAGTCGCGCCGCAGCGAGCCGAAGCCAGTCAGCGAGGAAAGATGGATCGTTTGTCCGCCCCATGCGCCGCTGTCGATGATCAAATCCTTCGCGTTGGCGACTGCCGCTCCGGTATCCAGCGCGAAGGCAGTGCCCGCTGCTTGCGTGATTCCCGTCCGGCCGAGATACGTGAAGCTGCCGCCCACCGCGCCCGGAGTCGTCGCCGCATTGCCGCCGCGCAGTGTCAGGGTGCCATTGAAGTTCAGCGCATTCGCCGTGTTGAACGCGGTCATCCCGAGATTGGCGGTCCCGTTGTTGATCGTTAGATTCCCGGTGCCGGTCAGGCTGGTGAAGCTCAAGCTGCTGTTCGCGGCACTGGGGGTCACCGAAAGGTTGGTGGAGCCCAGGTTGATCGCGCCGGGGGTGAGCGTATTCGCTCCGCTGATGCTGACCGTACCGGAGGCCGCACTCACATTGAGACCGGCCCAGATGAGGTTCGCACCGAGCGTGTTGACCAAGGTGCTCGAGGCATTCCAGGTCGCCGTCTCGAGGTTGGTCGGCGGGCTGCCGTCCGCCCAGGCTCCGGCGACGTTCAGATTGTCCGCGGTGGCACTGCGGATGTCTTGGCCGTGGCTGGCACCGGTGGCGAGCGCGGCGAAAAGTAGAGCGTATGAAGTTCTTTCCATGGGGCTTTGCGAGGTTCGACGCCGCCACGCTTGCCCCGGACTCGTCTTGCAACAACGATCCGCAAGTGGTCGGGACCACCAACCAGTTGCCCCATGCTCAGCGCAGTTGCCCCGTATAACCTGCAGCCACCAATACCCGAAAGGCATCCATCACTTCCGCCGGGATTTCCTGCGCAGAGGCAAAGCCAAGCGCGGGATAATCGATGATGCGTTGGAAATCTCCCGTCATCGCAGAGGTCACCAGCTCCGGCGTGAGCGCACCGGCACAGTAGTCTGCAAATCCAAGCGCCGGCGAACTGGCACGGAAGACAACCTCCGGCCACTGCACGTCCAGCGCAGCGATGGTGCGCCGCTCCATGTAGGGCTTCTGCACCACGATCGCCGTGGATAACACAATCTCCCGGGAAGCCAGCAGCTCACGGGAATAGCGGATATTTTCCCCGGTGTTGGTGGCACGGTTCTCGATGAAGATCACTTCCTCCGGCACACCGCAATCCCGCGCGACGCGAGCTATCGCCTCCGCCTCGGTCTCCGCCCAATCCTGCGTCATCCGTCCCCGCGCACCCGAGAACAAAATCCACGGCGCCAGACCACGATGAAAAAGCTCCGCCGCATGCCCCGCGACGCGTAGATCATTGCTGCCGAAGACCAGGATGCCATCTGCTGGAATGAGCTCGTGATGGAGCTGATGATAGTCCCACAGGACAAGCGCGGCGGCGAGATGATCAGGGTGCATGCTTGGATAAAGACGATGACGGAGCGCCAAGGCTCACTGGGAGCGCGGAATTCATTCCGCCTGTCAAATCCAGCGAACCCGCTTTCCAGGCGGAATAAATTCCGCGCTCCCAGTAAAGCCCACCTAAAAATTCGAATCCCCCCGCCCCATCTTAATCCATCACCCTCACCCGATAAAAGCGAACCGGCCCCTCTTCCTCGGGAAGCACCACCGCCGTCTCATCGCCCGTCGCAAGCACCGCCGAAAGCCCCGGCACCGTCTCCCACAACGAAAGCTCCTCACTTTCCTCAACCGCATAGCTCCGTCCCGGAACGCTCTTCCATTTCAAGTTCCCGCCCGCGTCATACGACGTCACCCCTAGAACCGACGCCGCATTCTCCGGATCAGTCCCAGCAACGTATTCATCCCGGTTGGACACCCCGTCATGATCGCGATCGAGTCCGGCGTCATTCGCCGATGCATTCAGACCATTCAGCAACTCCCACGCGTCCGGCATGCCGTCGCTATCCGCATCGGCCGATGGATTCAACAGCCACGACTCTTCCACTCGGGCAAAGGTGATCCTGCTGTAGTCGTCCTTCTCGAAGAGCACGCCGATCGAGCGGTCCGGCAGGATGCAGATCGAAGAGTAAGCCGCCGACCCTGCATAGAGCTGCCGCGACACCGGCCATGTATCACCACCATCCGGCGAGACTCGCAGCGTGAAATTACTCCGCGATGACGTGCTCGCCGGATTCCCGAACAATACCAGCTCCCGGGGGTCACCGCGATGCCTGCTCGTCCACTGGATCACGCTGCCTTGGCACACGGGGTCCGGCACCGCGGGCAAGCGGAACAGCGAGCCCCACGTGCCATCGCGCATCGGCGTCGCCCCACCTGGAGTGTAGCGGATCCACGCCCGCTGGCCATTCGACCCGCTCGGCGTGCGCATGGAAAAGAGCAGTCGCCCATCATCGAGTTCGCACGCCGTATTCTCGTTTGTCTGCGGCGACGAGGTCGGCACGCCCGAGCCGAAGTCCCAGGTAGCACCATGGTCGGCGCTGAAGACAGAGCAAACCCGCACCGTGCCGCTCTCATCGCGATACTGCGAGGGAAAGACCAGCGTGCCATCGCGCATCGCTACCCCATGACCAGGGCCTTGGAAGATCAGACGCCAGTTCGGATTATCTTTCACCGCCGCAGTCACGTTGATCGGCGCGGACCACGTGTCACCGCCGTCCTCGCTTTTCGTGAGCACATACTGGCCGGTCTCGGTGGGCAGCGTGCCGGCACCGGAGCCATTGTAGCCGCGATTCCCGAATGACCACAGCGCCGCCACCCACATCGTATCCGTCACCGGATCATAGAGGATGCACGGATCGCCGACGCCATTGCCCGAGGAACCCGGCTCCGAGGCATCGTAGTCCACGATCACCCGCGAGGTGCTCCACGTTGCACCGCCATCGGTGCTGCGGCTGTAACCCACATCCACATTCGCCGGCAGGTCGGCCGAGTTGTCGTAGCGATGATCATAGACCGCATGCAGCACGCCCGCACCATCCGCCACTATACCGGGGATGCGGAAGGTATTGATCCCGAGATCGCCGCTCTTCACCACATCGGTGAACTGAGGCACCAACCCCAGCGTGAGCGCCCCGCCCGGATCGGCATTCGCAGGAACGATCTCGCCAACATTCGAAATTGTCAGCCCCGTCACCGCGGCATCGAGAACGCTGCCAAGCGCAGCATGCCGCTGCGGAATGATGGCGACATGAAAGTGATGGCTCCCTTCTAACAAAGCAGCCGAAACCGGAAAGACCAGCGCATCGCTCCCCGGCGAATCGATCGTTCCAAGCACCGCTCCCGTCCCAGCATCAATCAATTCCACCGAGGTAACACGCTCGCGGGTGCCGGGCGCGAGCTGCACACGCACTTCCTGAAGCGTCGTCGCCGCCGGCGTATCGATCGCGATTTCCAGCAACTCGTGCCGCCCGAAGCGTGCGATCTCGCGCGGGGTCTGCATCACCGTCGCGGAGAACGGAGGTCCGCTCGGCGTCCCCCAGCGAGCATCCCAAGCCGACTTCAGCTCGGCGACTTCGCTGGCCCCCAGCACGCTCGCAAACACCGCGACCTCCGCGATGTCCGCCTTCAGCTTCAAGAACGGCGACCCGCCATTGGACCCCAGAATCAGCCCACCCAGGTTCGTCACCTGGCTGTCGGTCACCGTGGCTGTTAGAGCACCATCGACCCAATGCGCCACCGTCGTTCCCCCGCTGCCATTCGGCAGGAAGCTGAAGACATGCTGCTGCCACGCTCCCGTTTGCCGGGCAGTCGTGGTGATCTCCGCTCCATTCCACGATCCGGTCGATGTCGTCACCCCCGCCTGCCATTGCCCGCCGCGCACTTGCGCACGGGTCCTGCCGGTGCCGGTGGTGCCGTCGAAAAGAAAGCCATCGGCCTCATCCGTCACGCGGCACAGCACCGCCACGCTGCGCGCGCCCGTGAGCGCGCCAAATTCGGTCGTGGCATTCGACCACAGGTCATTGGTGCCATCGAAGCGCATCACCTGCCGCGCCTGGCCATTGCCCGCCGTGACCGCACGCCGGAAGGTTTGCCCGCTCACACGGCGGCTCAGGTCACGCACCGCATTGCCATTGTGCAGGTCCGCCCAGCGGTTCACCGCGTCGGCACTGTCGAAGGTCATCCCATTGTCCGCCATGAACCACGCATGAAGGCTCGCCCACGCGGGCAGCGGCTTCACCGGCAGAGCATCAAGCCCGATCACCTCCGCCGCCATCCGTTCGCCTAACAGGATCTCGCTCTCCGCATCGTAGTGAACGCTCAGCCCATCCTGATTATGCACGGCGAGACCGGTCGATTCCGCATAGCCGACGTCCGCCCGGCTATTCGCCAGTGCGAGCTGCGCGCTACGGGTGGTGTCGCGATTGGCACCGGTTCCTGCGATCTCGCCGAAGACTCCGGTGATCGAGGATGCACCCGGCAAGTCGGTCTTCAGATTCGCCAACAACTCGCTGAAACGCGTGCCCGCCTCGTTCGACTCCGTGGTCGTATTGCTTTCGCCCTGCACATACAGCAGCCCGGCAATCCGGCTCGCCTCGTAGCCACCCGGCAAGTCCGCCAACGCGGCATTCACCGTGGCGATGACATGCTCATACATGTGATCGTCCACCGAGCCTTTCTGCCAAAAGCTGTTCCCACCGCCGCCGCGCGATGCCTTCACGATGGCGAAGTTCCGATAGCCCGCATTCCACAGCATTCGCGCAAAGCCCACCTCCGGCCCCCAGTGATCGTCATTCCCGGCATACACACCACCGGTCTGAGCACCGACCACCGCCCAGCCGCTCGACTTTCCCAGCGCGGCATCACCGGATACGGTCCCATCGGTACGATTGTCCCAGTAGAAGGGCACACCGCCCGCCTGCTCCGCCGGATGCGTCCCGAGCGCGCCGTGGCGCATCGCCGTGTCCGTGGTGCCCAGCGTGCCAAGCGAATTCGACTGTCCCGTCAGCACGAAGATCTTCAATGTCTCATCCTCCGGCACCACCGTCTCGCCCTTCCACGACAGCCGCACATCCTCGAAGCCGATGTAGCGCGCGTTGTTCCTCGCCATCAGCCGGATCTCCAGCGCACTGCCCACCGCCGACGGAACATCCGACGCGCGAAATGACGCCGTGAATTCCTTCAGGCACTTCCCGAGCTGCGTGCCCGTGCCCGTGACAAACATCGGCAGCCCTTCCGTCAACGGAATGGTCGCCAGTGTCACACCATTCGCACGAAGTTCCGCCGCATAGTCACCCGCCACCGCTGCGGACGAGGCCTTGTAGAGGGAAACCTGGAGCTGATACTCGCGGCCCGCCTGCACCGTCTCCACCAGCGTCTGCGCAACGCCCGTGTCCGCCGGCCCGGCGATGATGTAGCTCGACCCTGGGCTCGCTCCCGTATCCGCCGCGCTTTCGCTGACGATTGAATAGTCGGTTAGACCCTTCGGAACCGCCGCGGCATTCGGTGTGCCGAAGATCGACCACCCGTTCGGGCGGCAGGCCGCGGTGTTTGCATTGAGAAAGCCTCCTTCGAAGTTGCCGTTGTTAATCGCCACCGGCGTCCACTGCGACTCGAGCCCGAATGCATTCGCCACCCTCCCCGCGATGTGCGCTTCGCCGCGGCTGTTAGGGTGGACGTTGTCATAAGTCATCGCGCCAGGATCCCATCCACCGGGCTGCGTGGTCCAGTCGCTGCCATTCCATGCCGGGTTTACCATTGGCACCACGCTCACGATCGAAGTCACCGTGCTCTTCGCCGCCGCGATCGCCGGCAGGTGGCTGCTATTGTAAAGATCGACCGCCGTATTGAGCGTCACGCGATTCGCATGGCTCGGGCCCACGTGGAGCAGCTCGCAGAGCCGGATGCGCACCGCAGGATGGTCCGCTTGAAGTTGATCCACCAGCGCCGAAACGTCCGCCGCGAGCGTCTCCGGCATCTTTCCCGGATCATTCAGGTCATTGATGCCGATCATCATCACCACGCTGTCCGGCGTGTAGCTGCTCAGCCACGTCCCAAGGTTTCCCGTGCCGCGCTTTCCACTCGATGGCCCGGCGGTGGCGCCCAGCACCTGCGACGCACGCCAACCCCAGTGGCCGTCGTGATCGCGATCAAAGGGCACACCCCGCCAAGCCGGATAGTAGGCATTCGTCGCGTCATCACTCCCCGCGTCGTTGTTCGTGTAATTCGTCGTCAGCGATCCCACGAAGTCGAACTCCGTCCCGGCGTCCACCAGATGCTTGAAGAACTCCCAGCGCCACGAGCGGTTGCCATTCTGCGCATACGTCGAGCCATTCACGGCATAGCCCGCCCCCTGCGTGATCGAATCGCCGATCAAGGCGATCTTCACCGGTTCGGCATCAGCATCAGCCATGGCCCCGGCCACAGCGAGCAAGCCCGCCAAGGGCAGCAAACGAAGGAACGACATCCCCCGACCATCGTCCCGGAGCGGTGCAACTTCACCCGCCCTCCACTGGTCCGTTGAACCAACCAGATTCCCCCCGGAAACATACAAACGAGCAGGCCGCACGGGGACCTCACCCGTGCGGCCTTGGACTACCCTCGAAAATTTTTCACGCCCGCCGGCGGCGCAGCAGGGCCAGCAGGCCGAAGGACCCCAGCAACGCGCATCCCCCCTCGGGGACGACAACGACATCGAGCGAGACGTTATCGAAGAATGCAAACGATGCGCCCGCGGCATTCGTGGTTCTTCCCAAGGCCAGGCTGAAGCTGTCCGATCCGAGCACGGAGGTGCTCGTCCAGCTCGCGGTATAGCTCCGGTCGCTGTTATAGCCACCCCCGCCACCTTGGGCGACGAACCCGAGCCGGAGCGTGTCGGCCGCGGCATTGCTGTCGCTCAGGGACTGCGACACGAAGTTGGTCGGATTGGTGATCGAGCCATTCGACCCGGTGGTGAAGCTGAAGGACTTGCCAGCGGACGAGAAATCCACGTAGGCGTTCAGGTCATTGGCGACCACGCTGGTCTGGGCCGATGCGAAGAAAGTGAGCGTGAAGACATAGTTCTGCCCGACACCGAGCGCCGGCAATGTCACAAAGCTCCCGGTCGTGGTGATCTGCTGGAAGGTATTGCCGGTAGTCAGCGCGCTGATCCAGCCATGGGTGTTTTCCCCCGATCCCGCACCGCCGGGGTTGAAGAGCCGGGATTCGTTGGTATTCACCGTGGTGCCCGCCGAATCCGAGTAAGTCCAGGTATTCTGCACCGTGGGCGACCCGAAGGTCGTCGCGGTGGACGCCGTGGTGCTGCCGAAATTCTCGGAGAACACGACCGCTGCATTCGCGGAAACGATCGAGGCGGCAAGCAGCGCAATGACGCGGGGAGTTTTTTTCATGGGAGGTCGAGTTCTTGGATCGGATCGTGCCAGCACTGGGTCGATCACGCCGGAACATCTACTGGCCAGAAGCCTCATCACCACCTCCCTGAAGTGGTTGGTTGAGGAAACCAGACTCCCTCCTACAAACCTAGTAATTGTCGTCGATGTTCTCCGTGATGATCCCCCGCACATCGCCTTCATCGCCGAACTGCCACACCTTCACCGAGGCGAAGGACGTCGTGGCCTGCTTCCATGGCGCAGGTCCGCCCCAGCCCGGCAGCCACACACCCATCGTCAACTGTGCAGCCATCGAGGGCACAAAGGTGAGATTCTCCGCCACCTTCCTGCCATCGAGGTAGTGATCCACCCGGTCGCCAGCGTAGACTGCATACTTGTTCTTGCCGAGCCGCTTGAGCGGATTGCCGAAGTAGCGGTTGAAGGGAATCGCGCGATCCTGCACCCAATGATAGCCGCCTTTCTCCGCTACTTGCGCGTCGCTCACGCCCTCGATCGGCACCAGCTTCGTCCGCCACTCGGTGGTCAGCGTGTGATACTGCCCGTCGATCATCGGCTTCACGTCGAAGGTTCGGGGCTGGTGCTTGTTTTGCAGGAAGGTATTGTAGAGTGCCTTGTTGAAGTCCCCGCCCTTGCCAAACTCGGGGAAATCCAGCTCCGTCCAATACTCATTCGCGCCCTCCCCGTAGGCCTTCATATGGGGATTGTAGAGCGGCTCCGAGGCATGAAAGGCATCCATCCCCTCCTTCGGCACGGAGACGTAGCGGTAGCCATACGTCCACACGGCCGGCACCGCGCCCTTCGGCCGCGTCGGATCTTCCGGGCCTCCTTCTTGCTTTCCGGTGCCACCGATCTTCATCACCACCTCGTAGCGGCCGGAGGCGAAGAATTCCTGCGTGACCACGATGCCACCCACCCGCGTGCGCTGGCCCTCATATCCAGTCACCGGACCATCGTAGAGATCGCCATTCGCCTGGCAGACCAGCACGTGCTTCTGTTTTCCCGCCACCTGATCGCGTTCGATGCGGACATTTTCCGGCGATACCCCGTGATTGCCCTGCCCCCACTTCTTCCGCGGATTATACCACCGCTTGGGGTCGATCTTGCCGCTGCTCCAGTCTTCCTCGAAGGCCAGCTTCGCATTCCGGGGCAGCGGCGGGAGTTTGGCTTCCTGCGCGCTCAGGGGTGGTGCCACGGTGAGGGAAAGCAGGCTCGCGACGGCGAGCGACCGGCTCATGGTCCTGCAATTCATTCCGGTGGGTAGTTTGTTAGATTGGAATGGCATGCGTAGCGCAGACGGCAGGAAATGCCTCCTCCTTCATCTGGTCGCTTTCCCCGACCAGCTTGGAAAACCGGTCGACCGAACCAACCGGCGACCAGCGTTGCCCTTCGCTCTCACCCTTGTCATCCTCCCGGAGAATCCCTGCATCGTGAGAATCCCAGCCCGTCTTCTAGCCGTCGCCTTGTCATCCCTCGCCTCCGCGGTCACCGGCGCGGACTTGGCGCTGGCCAGGCCGTTCGGCGATCACATGGTGCTCCCGATGCGGCGGGACGTGCCCGTCTGGGGCACCGCCCATGCCGGCGCGGCGGTGGAGATCCAGTTCCGGGGAAAAGCCGTCACCACCACCGCAGACAAGAGTGGAAGCTGGCGGGCCATCCTGCCGGCCATGGAGCCATCGGCCAAGGCTGCATCGCTCACCGTCCGCTCGGCGGACCAAAGCCTGGTGATCAAGAACCTCCTGACCGGCCGCGTCTTCCTCTGCTCCGGCCAGTCGAACATGGACTTCCAGCTCGGCCGTGCCGTCGGTGGCGCAGACGAGGCCAAGCGAGCCGGCAAGTTCCCCGCCATCCGTCTCTGCAATCTCACCGGTGCTCCCACCGACTCGCGCGTCTATGACGCCGCGACACTCGCCCGCCTGAATGAGCGCGACCACTTCACCGGCGGCTGGGAAGTGGCCACGGAGAAATCCGCCGCCGCCTTCTCCGCCATCGCATGGTGGATGGGCAAGATGATCCACGAGCTCGACGGCGTGCCGGTCGGGCTCGTCGAGAATGCCATCGGCGGCTCCGGCACCGAGGCCTGGCTGCCGCGCAACGTGCTCTCGGCGCGCAAGAACTACGCGCCGCTGTTAGACAATGCCTGGCTTTCCTCACCGCAGATCAGCCCATGGGCTCGCGGCCGGGCGAAGCAGAACCTCGGCAAGCACCCGGACGCGAACCATCCCTTCAAGCCAGGCTTCCTCTTCGAGTCCGGTGTGCGCCCGTGGTGCGGCTTCCCGTTCGACGCCGTGCTCTGGTATCAGGGCGAGACCAATGCCGAGATCGCCGATGACGCATGGAACCGCCAGCTCATCACCTACCTCGTCGCCGGTTGGCGGAAGGAACTCCGCCAAGGCAAGCTGCCCTTCTACCTCATCCAGCTCCCGCGCATCGGCGGCAATGAGCCGATCCGCCAGCATTGGCCGGAGTACCGCAAGGTCCAAGCCGACGTCGCCCGCAAGCTCCCTGGCGTCCACCTCGTCGTGACTCAGGACCTCGGCTGGGACAGCCCCGACGTCCACCCGCCGGACAAGCTGCCGGTGGCCCGACGCCTGGCGGAGGCGATGGCAAAGTCGTTGGAAAATTGATCGCCGGAGACGTCCAATGTGAGAACGCGCCAGGCTGCCGCAGCTCAACGTGGTGCCCCAAATTGTGCCATGGCGATGCCATCCCCAATGGCTTCTAACTCATCCTCCAAATGCAACCCTCCATTCTTAATCTGCGTCCATCTGCGTAATCTGCGGTCGACTACTTTGGTTTGGGGCCACGTCGAATTGACGGGAGAATTTTGCCGGAGATTGACGCAGATAGGACGCATGGGGCGGCGAGTGGATCGAGCCAGCCTGTCTGAATTTCAGCGCCCTCTCCGATCCATCCTCCCTCCACGGCCATCGTTGCCGGAAATCGGTGCGGACCTCGACGAGAACCGGCGCGCCTCGCAAATGGCGAGACGAACTGGTCGCGTAACCAAACCAGCAAGCGACCGCCTGTGCCGGACGTAGCATTCCCCAGCATCCTCCGAGTGTCCCGCGAGTTCCTGCTCAAGATTCCCCACCGCAAGAACGACTGGAAAATGGATGTTCACCTTCATCCCCGTTGGCGATACCACGGGACTGCGCTAGTCCGATCAACCGAGACCCGAATGACCCCAGCACTTTCTCCTCTTCGTAGCGGCACCACCTCCCGTAGCGGGACGACTTCGTCGTTCCGGCTGGGGAAGGCACCGCACCAACCCGGAAGCAGCGACTCCCCCTCGCGACGCAGTCGCTCCGCCACCTGGGCGCTTGCCGCCCTCGCCCTCGCTTCCACCACGGCCTCCGCCGAATCCTTCGAGTCCATCCCCGCCGGCCCGCTGAAGGACGCGCAAACCTCCACGGGCAAGTGGACCGCCGAACCCGGCCACGCCCAAATCCAGCAAGGCCACGCGAAAAGCGGCCGCCAATCCCTCCGCCTCTCCGGCGACGGCGAACGCAGCGCAATTCTCACCCTCGCCGAGCCCGCGGCAAAGAACACCGCCCTCTCCTTCCACGCCGAGCGCTGGACCAGCCGTCAGCCTTTCCAGTTCCGCATTGATGCGAAGGAACGCGGCACCTGGAAGGAGATCAAGAACGCCGACGACGTCCAAACCGGCGGCTTCAAGACCGAGCTGCGCATCGAGATCCCCACCGGCGCGCGCGAGCTGCGTTTTCGCGCCACCGCCCCGCCCGACGCCGGCGTGATGATGGATGACTTCACCCTCCACCGCCCCGGCCCCGCGCGAGCCGTGCTGTTGGAAACCGTGCAACCCGTCTGCCCCGCCTTCATCCGCGAGGACTTCAATCCCATCCTCGGCTTCCGCATCGTTGTCGAAGGCAGCGAGGGAACCCTCAAGCTCGATGGCCTCGAGTTCGGCTTCACGGGCACCACCGATCTAACAGACATCGCCTCCTTCCGCGTCGTCGCAGGCAGTGCCGATCCCTCCGCTGATCCCGGCGCAACCATCGCGGAGGGCAAGAAGGCCGCCGACAAGGTTTCTCTAACAAGCAAGCACGCGCTCGCTTCCGGCGAGCACTGGTTCTGGATCTCTCCCGAGCTAGAAGAAACCGCATCCCTCGACCACCGCGTCGATGCCTCGCTCTTCCGCGTGAAGGTCGGCGGCAAGGTGCTCGAGCCCGCGCAACCATCACCCGATGGCAGCCAACGCATCGGCCACGCCGTCCGCCTGCCCGGCGATGATAAATCGAAATCCTACCGCATCCCCGGCCTCGTCCGGACCAAGGCGGGTTCCTTGATCGCCGTTTACGACATCCGCTACAATCACTCCGGCGACCTGCCTGCGAACGTCGATGTCGGTGCCTCCCGCAGCACCGATGGAGGCCAGAGCTGGGAGCCGATGCGCGTGGCCGTCGACATGGGCGATGACCCGGAGCACGGCCACGATGGAGTCGGCGACCCAGCCATCCTCGTCGATCCTTCCAATGGCCGCATCTGGATCGCCTCCCTGTGGAGCCATGGCAATCGCGCCTGGCACGGCTCGGGTCCGGGCATGACGCCGGAGGAAACCGGCCAGCTCGTCCTCGTCCACAGCGACGATGATGGCAAGTCATGGTCGAAGCCCGTGAACATCACCACCCAGGTCAAGGACCCCGCCATGCGGCTGTTCTTCAATGGCCCCGGTGCCGGCATCGCCATGAAGGACGGCACCCTCGTCTTCGCCGCACAATATCGCGCGGCCGATGGCCAGCCATGGTCCACCATGATCTCCTCGAAGGACCATGGCGCGACTTGGCAAGCCGGCACCGGCGTGAAAAGCAAAACCACCGAGGCCCAGGTCGCCGAGCTCTCCGATGGCTCCATCATGATCAACTGCCGCGACGACCGCGGCGGCTCCCGCACCATCGCCACCACCAAGGACCTCGGCAAAACCTGGACCCTCCACCCCACCGACCGCAAGGCCCTCCGCGAGCCGGTCTGCATGGCCAGCCTGTTAGAGTGGAAGGGCGCACTGTGGTTCTCCAATCCCAACGCCACCGACGGCCGCCGCGCCATGACCGTCAAACGCTCCACCGACCAGGGCATGACCTGGCCGGACGAAAGCGCCCGCCTCTACGACTCCCGCAGCGGCTTCGGCTACTCCTGCCTCGCCCCCGTCGATGACTCCCACCTCGGCGTGATCTACGAGGGAAAGAACACCATGTATTTCCTGAGGTTCTCCCTCGCCGAATGGAGCCGGCAGTAGCCCGCGCGCTGGGTGCGCGGAACCGTAGCGCAGCGGAGGTGGTCGGCCTGATTCAAATCCTCAACGGAGCCGACAAGCTCCGGCCCGCAGAAGCACCCAACGACTCCGCTCCCAATCTAGCTCCGCCCAAGTCGTCGGAGACGGGAGCGCGCGCAGCCCTGCTGCCGCCCGAAGCCAGCAGCCCTGCTGCGGGGAAGCACCCGGCTGCATCCGTCCTCACGAACAGGGCGTGGGTGGAAAACAACGAAACGAGCGAAACGACGAAATTCGAAAGACTCGGGGAGACCTCGTCACGGCCCACTGGGAACGCGGGATTTATCCCGCCCGAATGGTCCCTTCCGGCGGAACAACGACCCCGGGAGCGCCGGTCTTCAGACCGGCTCGAATGGTCCTTCGATGCCGATCTTAAGACAGGTGCTCCCAACGAACCCACCATCCAGCGGAATAAATCCCACACTCCCAATTTCCCTCGCGAACCCGATCGTTACAGCCTCGCATTCATCTTGCCCCATCCCGCCGCTCTTCTCACCATGCCTATCATGAAGAAGAAGCGCGTGATCGCGGCAGTCATCCTTCTGCTCGTCTTGTTCTGCCTCCATCGCGGGGCCGATCACCTCGAGCGCACCGCGGAAACCACCACCACGCGCAAGCACGACTCTTCATCATCATCCGCTGCAGAAAACGAAGCCGAGTCCACACGCCTGCCGACCAAGGCCTCTTCTCGCCCCGCAAACACATCCACCCACGCCACCCATCGCCCCGAGCAACTCAAGCAGTTCTACCTCCCCGAAGTCACCATCGACGGGCTGCCCCTGAAGGCCGCCCTCGCCAAGCTCCGCGCCGCCTACGAAGACGTCTGCCGCGAATCCGGCGAAGTGCCCGTGCGCCTCACCTTCATCGTCCCGCCGGAAGCCACCCGCCCGCTCACCACGAAAACCGGCATCCGCAATCTCGACGGCTCCATCCATCTCCTCGCCGCCCTGGCCGGCCTGAAAGTCGCGCGCAGTGGCAGCGAATACACCTTCACTGCCCCAGAGGAAACCGGCGAAGTGACGAAGCGCACCTTCCGCGTGCCGCCCGATTTCTTCTCCATCCCCGCCGCCGCCAATGAGGATCCCTTTGCGGAAGATGCTGCCCCATTCACTCGGCTCACCCCTTCCGAATACTTCGCCTCAAAGGGCATCACCCTCGATCCCGGCACCAAGTTCTCTTTCACCGCCGCCACCGGCACTTTGCAGATCGAGGCCACCAGCGCCGCCGACCAGACCGCCATCGCCGGACTGATCGACCTCGCCGCCAATGAGATGCCCATCCAGCACCAGATGAATGCCCGGGTGGTCGAGATCCCCGCCCGCATGGACTGGACCCCGCAGGAAATCTCACAATTGGACGCCGGCGAACAGCAACTGCTGATGCGCCAGTTGTCTCAAATCAAGGGTGTCGATCTGATGACGGCCCCATCCGTCACGGCAAGGACAGGCGAGAACTCGAAGATTGCGATCACCCATGAAGTCCTCATTCCTTCCCTCTCATCTCCGGGCGATTTCGAGGCGCATGACACCGGAGTGATCTTCGATCTTCGCACTGTCCCCTACGGCCTGGGCCACCACGTCGATCTCGCCTACTCCGAAAGAATCGCCGAGGGCGAGTCCGGCACAGCCACCGCCAAGGTCATTGAGCGCACGTCCATCAACGACAGCTCCTTCACCGGCGACGGCAAGGCCCGCCTGCACATGCAGACCCGCCCCGACGGCACCCGCGCCCTCGTTCTCATCACCCCCACCCTCATCGATGCCACCGGCCGGCCACTCCATGCCAAGGAGTGAGGGACACCATCACGAGGCATCCAGAAATCCGTCGCCATGACATGGGGAATGGGATAACAGGCAGAGGATGAAGTTCACCCTCCTTCTCGTCCCGCTCCTCACCCTATCACTTTCCGCGCAGGAGAAGAAAGTCCCGCCTCCCTTCGAGGAAAAGCCGTCCAATGTCGAAGCGACGGAAGGAGAAGAAGCCGCAGATCCCTTTGATCCGGACGCCTTCGACGGCAACAGCCCGGCCATGGTCCAGGTGCAGGTGGAATACATCGAGATGCCCCATGAGACGCTGACCGACCTCCTGTTCATGAAGCGGCCCACCAAGTCAGACGCCACGGAGTTGAGGAAGGAAGTTCAGACCTTGGTGAAGGCCGGCGACGCAAAGGTGTTGGAAACCCAGATCCTCACCGGCCGCAGCAGCGAGAAGTGCCTGGTGGAATCCATCAACGAACAGATCTACCCAACTGAGGCGGTGCCGCCGAAGCTTCCGGAATCGGTCACCGTCCCAGACAAACCGGCAGGCCTCAGTCCGGACAATATCAAGGCCGTCGCCGCCTTGATCAGCGGCCCCATTCCCACCTCGTTCGAAACACGAAATGTCGGCTCAACCATGGACGTCGAGCCGACGATCGGCTCCGACCCGAAGTACATCGACCTCCGCCTCGCGCCCGAACTCGTGTGGCGGAATGGCAACACCACTTGGTATGAGCGGAAGGATGCCCTGGGAAATGTCGCGAAGATCGAGCTGCCCGACTTTTACACCATCCGCCTGACCACCGCGCTCACCGTCACCAGTGGCAGCTACGTTTTGGCCGGCGTGGTATCGCCGAAGGCAAAGGACGGATCCATCGACCTCACCCGCAAGGTGATGGTCTTCGTGAAAGCCGACGTGCTCCCCGTGCGATGAAAGCTCTCCCCTTGCTCATGGCTACGGTACTCCCCGCGACGGCGGAGATCGGCTCGGTGGCCCATCCGGAGGACAAACTTCCGCAGGGCCAGACCGTCGTCTGGACGCCGTTATTCCAAGCCTCGTGGGACAAGCTCAATGCCACCCACGGCGGCAAGCCGGTGAAGATCGAGCCGCCAAATGTTCTGATCTCCCGCCTCGATGCCTTCACATGGAAGGCGGAGTCGGTGATGCCGGAGGATCGCTGGAAAGTCTGGTCCGGTCCTGCGACCGACGAATTCTTGGCCACGGTCAATGCCGAGGCAGCGAAGTTGACCGGGGAAGAGAAGGGACCATTCCGCCTGGAAAACCGGCAACCCGGCACCGTCGCTGTATTCGGCTTGCTCGACCGCGAGGTGACGTTCCGCCAGCCACTCCATCGTTCCCGCAAGGTCCCGATGACCTTTCGTTCCGGAGCCATGGAAACGAAGGTGAAGTTTTTCGGCGTGAAAGGGCAGCTCAGCGAGGAATTCAGCGGAACCGTCCGCGTTCTCGCCTACCGGCCCACCGAGAATTGCCACGCCCTCCAGCTCCTCTGCAAGGAATCGGACGACACCGTCATCCTCTTCCGCCCTCCGGCAGCGATGGATTTTGCCGCCGCCTGCGAGTGGCTCCGGACTTGGCGGAAGGCATGGTCGGAAGACTCCGGACACCACCTCGGACA
Source organism: Luteolibacter arcticus (assembly GCF_025950235.1). Lineage (NCBI taxonomy): Bacteria > Pseudomonadati > Verrucomicrobiota > Verrucomicrobiia > Verrucomicrobiales > Verrucomicrobiaceae > Neoluteolibacter > Neoluteolibacter arcticus. Next base: position 60,415 of record NZ_JAPDDT010000017.1, read on the forward strand.
CGATGACCCGCAGCTCCACAAGCGCGATGAGATCCAAGTGCCCTACGTGAAGCTGGAGACCAAGCACGACTTCGCCAGCGACCTCGACTCGTTGCGCTTCTACAAAGGCCAGCCCCTGCCCCGCCAGATCACTCGCGCCGAACAGCGGGTGGAGTTCGAGCTCCACGAACGCGGTGCCCGGGTGCGTGCGGAGGTCAGTATGGACGACCCGTTCGGAGGACCTCCCGAGCCCCCGGTCTATCCGCGCCGCTTCCTCTACGATGCCCCGTTCTTCGTCTTCCTGTGGCGCGACGGTGCCGAGTGGCCCTACTTCGGCTCATGGATTGGCGACACCTCGGCGATGGAGAAGATCGACTGACCCCGCTCGCTTTGGATGGAAGCGGTAACAACGACACGAACGAAAAGAGCGAAATTCTCAAGATGCCCCTGCCTCTTTTTTCGTCCCTTTCGACAGTTTCGTTGTCGATCAATTCCCCTACCCCCGCCACATCTCACAGGCATGCGCCGCAAACCCGGCACCGAACGCCGTGAGCCACCACCTTTGATCGCCATTCGCGCTCGCCACCGCACGATCCAGCGCAAAGAGCACCGAGGGACTGCTCATGTTCCCATGGTCGCGCAGCACCTCGCGCGTTTCTAACAAACGGTGCGGCAGCACGCCCTCCAGCGCATCGATCACATCGCGCCCGCCCGAGTGCGCGAGCACGCGGTCCGGCTCCGCCTGGCGCTTCGCAAAGAGTTCCGCCACTGCTTCAGCCGCCAGCCCCGGCACCGCCTTGTCGAGCTGGTTGCGCAGCTTCCCGCCCGCATTCACGAAGCGGATCTTCTCCCGCTGCTCCGGCCGGTGCACCGTGGTGAAATGACCGGCCTGCCATTTGGCATCGCCCGCCACATCCGACCACACCGCCGCCGCCGCGCCATCACCGAAGAGACAGAGCGAGATCAGCACCCCCGGATCATCGTCAGCAAAGAAGGCCGCCGAGCAAACCTCCACAGCCACCGTCGCCACCTTCGCGCCCGGATGCATCGCGAGGAAACCCGCCGCCGAGCGCAGCATCGGAATCGCCGCCCCACAACCGAGTCCAACCAGATCCTGCAAGTACGCCGTTTCCCGTAGCCCGAGCTGCTCCGCCACATGGCTGGTCACGCCCGGACAAAGGTAGCCGGTGCAGGTGCAGATAAAAAGCGCATCCAGCTCCGCCGCCGCGATGCCCGCCTTCGCCAAGGCCGGCACCAGCGCCGCCATCGCCAGCACCGGGGCCTCCCGCTCGAATGTCTCGTTCAGCGCCTGAGCATCCCGCCCCACCACCGGCCCGATCTCCGGCAGGCAGAAGCTCCGCGTCGCAATGCCTGACACCCCGTTGCCCAGGATCTTCTCCAGCATCGCCTGCGAACGCGGCCTCAGAGATTCAAAGGCCGGCGAAGTCCGCAGCCCGGCAAGGCACTCCGGCTGCGTGTAGCGATGCGGCGGGACCGCGGTGGCAATGGATTCCAAAAACATATCGATCAGATCAATCTCAGCGGACGAGGGAAAGGAGCGGGCGAAAGGGCAACAGGCCGGCGGCGGCGATCGACTCGATCACATCCCGCCCGCCCCTGCGGAGCAACAGCGGATGCAGCGCCTGCGCCGCGACCATTCGGCGGCGAAAGCGGCGGCGCTGCAGCTTGCGGATCTCCGCCATGCACGCGTCCCACGGCTGGCGTCCACAGCTCCAGCGCTCCAGCGGGTCGAGCGCCAGCGCCGCGGATTGGAAGGCCATGCTCATCCCATTCCCCGTGAAAGGCGGGATCATGCTCTCCGCATCGCCGATCACGCACAGCTCCGGCCCCGCCTGCTGGCGACCGAGTTCAAAGCCCGCCACCGCACAAAAAGATCCTTCATCGAGCGCGGCAGCAGCCATACGGCCGGCCAGTGCTCCATTCCCACCCGCACGCAGGTAGGAATCTAACAAACCACTCCCCTGCCCCGCCATCGCGCGGTCCACGCGAAAGAGCCCGCACACATTCACGCGGCCGTCTTCCACCTGCGCGAGACCCGCATAGCCATTCGCACCCAGATGCATCTCCAGATCCGCCTCCATGGCCAGCCCGTGGTAGTGCGCCTTCAGCCCGATCCACGACCCGCGCCGCGGCAACCGCCCCGCCGCCCAGACCACACCATCCGCTGGCTCCCGGACCTGCCGCGATCGTTCCACCACCGTTCCGCCCAAATCCATCACCCGCTCCTTCAACCGCAGATCCAGCCGGTGCCGAGAAATCCCCATCGCCGGCTCGGGCAAGACACCCTCATGGATCCGCCTCCCCTCGCGAAACCACACCACGCTCCGCAGTGCCAGCGCATCGGCCAAGGCATCCGCGATCCCGAGCTGCACCAGCGTCGCCCGTTCCACTCCGGAGATGAATTCGCCGCACACCCGGTGCCGCGGATAGCTCCCGGCCTCGTGCACCGTTACCGCGATCCCGCGCAGACGCAGCCCCGCAGCCAGCGAAAGTCCCGCCAATCCTCCGCCCCCAATGGTCACCGTGCCGCTCAAGCGCGCGAAGCTAGCACGCGCAAGCCACCGCGCCATGTGGTTTCCTCGCGGACCCGCCATTTCGCAGGATCCAGCCCCAGCCGCTCCGGCAGTTCCCCCTCCACGAAGCCCGCACGGATGCTCACGATCATGTCGTGCTTCGTCGCCGGGCCTACGAATGGCAGGATGAACTGGGCATCCCAGATGGTCCGGTCGACCCGATACGGCTCATTGAAACAGATCACCTCGAACCGCTCCAGATGCGGCCGGAAGCGCTCCAGCTCGTCATCCTCGAAGTGATGCAGGAAAAGATTCGCCGCCAGCACGCCGCCCTTCACCTCGGCGAGGCTTTCAAACACATCGCGCCGGTCCCACACGATCTGCTCCGGCAGCCCCTCCGGCCGCGGTGCCAGATCGCAGGCCGTCAGCGGGATCCCCGGGTCCCGCTTCGCCAGCCGCCTCAGCAGCGTCCCCTCGCCCGCGCCGATCTCCACCACCCCCTTCGCCAGCGCCGCGGGATACTGCCTCAGGTGACGCGCGATCCAGCGCTCATTGCCCATCAGGAAATTGATCACTTTCAGGTCCAAGCGGCTCCGTTTCACGTCCGGATGATCCGGCGGGAGTCGATCAATGATTTCCGGCTCTACAACGCGCTGCATCGCGGTTAGAGCGTGCCAACCGTCTCTCCGATGCGCAAGCTTCCCGCTATCTTCCATCGGCTCCTCGCCCTCGTCGCCTGCCTGCTGCTCAGCGCCTGCTTCGACATCCGCGAGGAAGTCTGGATCGAGCGCAATGGCGCCGGCCGCGCCGAACTCCGCTACACCGTCCCCGAGTCCGCCCTGCTGCTCAGCGGCGGGGCGGCCGGCGTGGAGAAGAAGATCCGCGACCTCATCGCCTCCCAACCCTCGCTCATCCTCGACGGCGTCTCCGTGGAGGTGAGGGACGAGCGCGCCATCGTGGCCGTAAATGTCTCCACCAAGTCGATGCTTTCGCTGCTCGATCTCAAAAAGAGCGACAGCTTCCAAAACCTGCCCGAGTCCACCGCCAACATCGTCGGCCATTTCGACGTCCGGCTCCGCTGGCTCGACCTCGACTTCTCGCGCAGCATCCACGTCAGGGAAGCCCTCGGCCTCGCCTCCCTCGCCGTCGGCTCTGAAGACCGCGAGCAGCGCAGGCTTACCTACATCGTCCACCTGCCGAAAGCGGCCAAGGAGAGCAACGCCACCCTCATCACCGACGGCGGCAAGACGCTCACTTGGGACACCACCCTCGACGAAGCGATGAAAAGGCCGCTCGTCACCCGCTTCCGCGCCACCATGCCGATCCCCCGCTACGCTTGGGCGGCGGTGGCCGGTGCGCTCCTCGCGATCGCGGGAAGCGCCGTTTGGGTAACGAGGAAACTTCGCCGCCTTAGCCGAAGAGGTACATCATCCCCTTGACCACCGCGGCAATGATGCCGATGAGCCCGGCGCCGATGCCAAAGGTGCTGATCACGCCGCCACGCTTGCCGGGGGCGAGCGAAAGGACCACGCCGATGATCCCGAAGATGATCGCGACGACGGCGAGGATAAGTCCCAAGGTCGCGCCATTCATGAAGCTGCCGATGGCAGCAAGGATGGCGACGATCGAGGGGAGGCTGAACGATGCCCGTGTTGAAGGAGTGGTTGCATTCATCCCCTCCGCTTTTGCCGTTAGCGTGCCACCTCGGAGAAAGCGTCCACCCCCGGCCACCGGATGCCATTCTTGATCGAAAAGTCCCGGTTTTGCGCGTAGTTCAGGCCCTCCATGTCTGGTTTGCTCCCCATTTTTCTCCTGATCTGCCTCGCCTGCACATTGCACGGCGCATCGTTCTCCCCTGCTGGCCTTGCAAAAATCGACGACACGATCTCGCAAGCGGTCACCGACGCCCGAACCCCCGGCGCGGTCTTCCGGATGGAGCGCGAGGACGCCGTTTACCAAAAGGCCTACGGCGATCGCGCCATCGTCCCGCAGCGGGAGCCGATGACCGGGGACACCATCTTCGACGCGGCCTCCCTGACCAAGGTCGTGGCGACCACCTCCGCCGTGATGAAGCTGGTGGAAGCCGGCAAACTGGACGTGGAAGCCCCGGTTAGCCGCTACCTCCCGGAGTTCCGCGGCAATGGCAAGGAAACCATCACCCTGCGCCAGCTCCTCACCCACACCTCCGGCCTGCGGGCAGGTCTGCCGCCCCAAGGGGAGGAATGGCATGGCAAGGAGCAGGCGCTGAAGATCGCCTGCGCGGAGCCGCTCCCCGTGAAACCCGGCACCGCCTATCGCTACAGCGACATCAATTTCATCCTGCTCGCCTTCATCGTCGAGCGGATCGGCGAAAGCACCCTCGACGCCTTCTGCGCCAGGGAGATCTTCCAGCCGCTAAAGATGAGGGACACCTCTTTCCGCTCGCTGGAACCCGGCGACGTCTCCCGCATCGCGCCGACCACGGTGACGGGCGGCAATCCCCTGCGCGGCGTGGTCCACGACCCCACCGCGCGCCGCATGGGTGGCGTCGCCGGGCACGCCGGTCTCTTCACGACCGCGGCCGATCTCGGCCGCTTCGCCCGCATGATGGTGAATGGCGGCGAGCTCGATGGCGTGCGCGTCTTCAAGGCGGAAACCGTCGCCGCAATGACCACGGTCCAATCCCCGCCGGGCCTGCCACGCCGCGGCTTCGGCTGTGACATCGACTCCCCCTACGCCGGCCCGCGCGGCGATGTCTTTCCCATCGGCAGCTACGGTCACACCGGCTGGACCGGCACCCGGCTCTGGATCGATCCCTTCTCGAAAACCGCGACCATCTTCCTCTCGAACCGCAATCACCCCAATGAAGAGGGCAACGTCATCGCCCTCCAGCGCGAACTCGGCACCCTGGCCGCCAAAGCCATCGAGGACTTCGATTTCGCCAGGGTCCAGGGAGCCTTGCCGCCGGACCCATCGCAACCGGCAATCGTCCGGCGCGTGAAGAAGGACGGCCCGGTGCTCAATGGCATCGATGTCTTGAAGCGCGACAACTTCCGCCAACTCCGCGGCCGCAAGATCGGCTTGATCACGAATCACACCGGCATCGATCGCGAACGGAATCCCACGATCGACCTGTTGCACGCCGCCCCGGAGGTAAAGCTGGTTGCCCTCTTCGCCCCCGAGCACGGCATCCGCGGCGAGCTGGATCACGAGAAGATCGGCGACACCGTGGACGAGAAGACCGGCCTGCCGGTCTACAGCTTGTACGGCGAACGTCGTACTCCCACCGCCGAGCAGTTGCAGGGCATCGATACCTTGGTCTTCGACATCCAGGACATCGGCTGCCGCTTCTACACCTACATCTCCACCATGGCGAATTGCTTGGAAGCGGCCGGCAAAGCAAAGCTGCGCTTCATCGTGCTGGACCGCGTCAATCCCATCGGCGCGACCGTCGAGGGGCCGCTGCTGACCGCCGAGCGCAGCTTCGTGGCGGCGCACGAAATCCCGCTCCGCCACGGCATGACCGTCGGCGAGCTGGCACGACTCATCAATGCCGAGCGCAAGTTCGGCACCGACCTCGGCGTGATCCGCTGCGAGGGTGGATCCCCGTTGCGCTGGTTCGATGAAACCGGCATGCCATGGCGCGATCCCTCGCCAAACATGCGCAGCGTCACCGCCGCCACGCTCTACCCGGGCGTCGGCCTGCTGGAATTCTGCAAGGTCAGCGTCGGCCGCGGCACCGGCACCCCGTTCGAACTACTAGGCGCACCGTATATCGACGACCTGAAGCTAGCCGCCGAGCTGAATAAAGCCGGCTTGAAAGGCGTTCGTTTCGTGCCGGTCCGCTTCACTCCCACCGCCAGCGTCTTCAAGGACGAGGAATGCCGCGGCGTGCGACTCCTCCTCACCGACCGCGAAACCTTCCGCGCCGCCGACCTGGGCATGCTGCTGGCGACCACCCTCCAGCGCATGCATCCGGATCAGCTTGAGCTCGGCAAGATGGCGAAGCTGTTAGGCGACGCCGAAACCTTGGAGGCAGTCCGGCGTGGCGACCCATTGGAACAACTCCGCGAAACCCGCGACCGCGGACTCCCGCTGTTTCTGAAGCGGCGCGAACCCCACTTCCTCTACCAACGGCCCTAGCGGGGAACTTCCTCCGGAAACAGGAAGCCAATCCTCGTCGCGATCTCCCGGGCCTCCGGCGAGGCGCTCATCCAGCGAACCAACGCCAGCACCTCCGCACGCGCATCTTTACGATGGTAGTAGTAGGCGGGCCGCAGCAAGGGATAGCGCCTCACCTCATTCCCCAGGGGATCGACGCCGTCGATCTTGATGACTGCCAGCCCGTTCTGGCGGGCAAAGAGCGGACTCAGGTAGGTGATCCCGTTCGGATCCTTCACCACCATCATGCCGGGCGATTCGCCGCCTGGAAGCTTGAGCGCGCCCTTGGCATACGGGCGGCCACTCATCGCTGCGAGTTGGAAGTCCCGGTAAGTTGACGAAGCGGTGTTGCGCGCGTAAAGGGACACCGGCGCATCGAGGCCTCCCACCGCTTTCCAATTGGCATGGTCACCCGCGAAAAGCCCCTCCAACTGCGCGAGAGAAAGGTCTCCCACCGGATTCTCTTCATTGACCACGAGCACGGTTACGGCGGTGACGGCATCCACACGCTTGAGAACGATGCCAGCCTTCTCGAATGGCTCCACGCGTTTCCCATCGAGCGCCTTGGAGGCCATCAAGATATCCGTCTTTCCCGCCAGGAAGTCGGGTAGCGCTCCGAAACTCCCCTCGGCAGCAATTTCGAAACGCATTTCGGGATGCTGCTTCACGTACTCCTCACAAAACATCGGCACGAGCTTGGCCCCCAGCAAGTCGGATCCGCCGAGCCGGATGTTGTCGGCGCGGATCTGCGACACGCCCAGAATGGCCAGTGCGAGGAGGACCGTCACGCTCGTTGCATGAAGCGGCTACCCGGCGACGGATCAAGCATTCCACCGTGACCAATCCGTCAATCGCAACTCTCCATTTGCTCTATCTACGCTGACTTTCAGGTCTCCCGAACTGATAGAGCGTCCTTGCGCCTGTGGCAAATCCGTCACATGCTGCTAAGGTTCGTTCCCCCACCCCCCGAATGCCCCCCCTGCGTCACTATGCCCTGACGCTGCTCGCCAGTCTCGCTTTAGCAATCTGGTGCCGCGGCGATGTCGTGATCAGCGAATTCCAGTCCTCGAACGGAGCCACCCTGCTCGATGAGGACGGCGATCCTTCCGACTGGGTCGAACTCTACAACCGCGGAAGTTCGTCCGTGAATCTCACCGGTTGGGGCCTCTCCGATCGCACCGACGATCCCTTCAAGTGGGTCTTCCCCGCCGTGCAAATCGCCGCCGGTCAGCGACTCGTCATCTGGTGCTCCGCAAAGGATCGCACCGGCGCGGCCACCGTCATCGCCGATTCGCCGGACGATATCCCCGGCCTCGTGCTGTGGCTGAAAGCCGAGGGCCAATCCTACACTGATGGCCAGTCGGCGACCACATGGACCGACACCAGCGGCCGCACCAATCACGGCACCGCTCCCTCCTCCTCGAATCGCCCGGTTTTCAAAACCAACCGCATCAACGGCAAGCCAGCCTTCCAGTTCTCCCGCTCGCAGTCACAGGAGTTCCGCCTGCCCACTTCCGGCTTCAAGGGCATGACCAGCCTGAACAACTACTCCCTGTTCGCGGTGTCGAAGTGGTCCGGCTCCGGCGTCCCATCGGGCATCTTCGGCGCATGGAACACCAGCGACCCCACCACCGAGACCCACCTCGAAGTCGGCACCCTCGGCGCGGTGAGCTTCCGCACGGCCGCGATGAACCAGATCGAAGCCGAGGCCGCATCCACCAATGACGAGTGGGCCGTCCTCTCCGCGACCGTGGCCGGCACCCAGGATTCGCCGATGGCCCGGCTCTACAAGAATGGCCAGATGGTCGGTTCGCGCGGGCAAGGTCCGGGCCCCGTGCCGCTTTCGAGCCTCTCGCAAATGGCCGTCGGCAGCTCTTATTCCACAGGCCGGAACTTCAGCGGCGATATCGCGGAGCTGCTGCTCTACGACCGGCCGCTCAATGCGCCCGAACTCGCCTTCCTCGATGTCCACCTCGGCAGCCGCTATGCGCTTCCCGGTGGCACCCTGCCGACCGGGCCCAAGATCCACACCAATTTCAGCATCGACTCCGATGGTGAGTCGCTCGTCCTCACCCGCCCCACCGGAACTACGGAAGATCTAGTACCAGCGGCGATCATGCCGCAGGACGCGAGCCACGGCCGCAGCCCGGAAAGCGGCAATACCTGGAAGTGGTTCGCCAGCCCCACGCCCGGCCAACCGAATGCAGCACTCTCCTACGGTCCGCCGCTGGTGAAGCCGGTGCTGTCCGCACCGCGCGGCTTCAAGACCTCCACCTTCTCGCTTGGCATCACCCATCCCGAGTCCGGAGTGACCCTCCGCTACACCCTCGATGGCAGCGAGCCGTCGCTGACCAATGGCAGCACCTACAGCTCGCCCATTTCGATCAACAAGACCCGCGTCGTCCGCGCCGCAGCCTTCAAGAGCACCGCCCTGCCGAGCCGTGCCATCGCCACGAATTCCTACATTTTCCTCAATGACGTCGTGACCCAGACGTCGCGCCCCACCGGCTACCCGGCGAATTGGGGCGAGTTCACGCAGACCAGTTACTCCATCAGCCCGAACGTGGCCGCGCTTTCCGGCTACAGCACCACCATGAAGGCTGCCCTAGCGGGCCTGCCTTCCCTGTCCATTTCCCTCGCCCCCGATGACATGTTCGGCGAGGAGGGCATCTATACCGACTCCACCCAGCACGGGCTGGAGGAGGTCGTCTCCGCCGAGTGGCTCACCGGGGACAATTCCTTCGACACCCAGATCGATGCCGGCCTGCGCGTCCACGGCGGGGCCAGCCGCTACCACACGAAGTCACCGAAGAAAGCCTTCCGCCTCGCCTTCCGCGGCGAGTATGGCGAGGGCCGCCTGCGGGTGCCAATCTTCAGCAATGAGGGCACGCCGCTGGCGGACTTCAATGGCCTGATCCTGCGCGCGAATTTCAACAACTCGTGGATCTCGCTGACCTCATCGGAGCGCGATCGCGCGCTCGCCTTCCAGGACCAGTGGATGCGCGACACCCAGCTCGCCATGCACGGCATGGGCTCGCGTGGCAATCTCGTCCACCTCTACATCAATGGCATCTACTGGGGCATCTACAATCCCTGCGAGCGGCCCGATGCGGAGTTCTCCGCCAGCTACTTCGGCGGCGATCCCGAGGACTACGATGCGATGAATCACGACGGCGTGGTGGACGGCGACAACATCGCTTGGAACACCATGCGGGACCTCGCCCGCGCCGGCATCACCACCCCGGCCCAATACACCGCCATCAAGCAGTACCTCGATGTCGACCAGTACATCGATTACATGCTGCTGAACTTCTACGGCTCGAACCAGGACTGGCCGGACAACAACTGGACCGCCACCCGCCTGCGCTCCGAAGGCGCGGGCTACCGCTTCTTTGTCTGGGATGCGGAGATGACCCTGCATAGCCCCACCTCCAACCGCACCAACCCGCCTAACAGCGACCTGGCGGAGAACGACAATCCCGGCATGCTCTACACCGCGCTGCGGCAGAATGCCGAGTTCCGCCTGCGCTTCGCCGACCGCGCCCGTCGCTATCTCTACAATGGCGGCGCGCTCACTCCCGCCGCGCTCTCCGCACGCTTCACTGCCGCCGCAGCCAAGGCCCAGCCCGGCATCTTCGCCGAGCAGGCCCGCTGGGGCGCTTATCGCAAGGAGATCCTCGACCTCGACGGCCCCTCACCGCTCTATGCCCTTAATCCCCATTGGCTGGCCGCACGCGATTGGTTGCTGGGCACCTACTTCCCGGCCCGCACCACGAACCTGATCAACCAGCTCAAGGCGGTGAGCCTCTATCCGAATGTCGATGCGCCCACCTTCAGCCAGCACGGCGGCCAGTTGACCGCCGGCCAGACCGTCTCGATCACCGCACCCGCCGGCACGATCTACTGCACGCTCGATGGCACCGACCCGCGCGTCGAGAATACCGGTGCCGTCTCGCCCACCGCCGTCGCCTACACCTCGGCCCTCACCATCTCGGGCCAGAAAACGCTCAAGGCCCGCGCACTCAGCGGCGGCGTGTGGAGCGCGCTCAATGAAGCCGTCTTCTCCACGCTTTCCAACGAATCCATCTTCAAACCGGCCGGCGACGCGACTTGGACCACCAACTCGAACTGGACCCCATCCGGATATCCCAATGGCTCCGGCAAGCGCGCCGTCATCAACTCCCCCACCGCCACCGATCGTGATGTCAGCCTCGCCGCCCCGATCACCGTCGGCAGCATCCGCTTCGACGCCACCAACTCCTTCTTCCGCAATCGCATCGACGACGAGCTCACCGGCAAAACGCTCACCTTCAACGGCTCCGGCCAAGAATCCCAGATCAAAGTGGATGGCAATGGCACCGGCTTCGTCGAGTTCGAGGTGGTCGCCGGCAGCATCCTCTCCAGCACCTTGGAACTGCAGGTCAACCAGCTCGATGGCGACGAAGAGCACGGCGCTCTCCGGCTCCGCGAACGCTGGAGCGGCCCCGGCGGCCTGCGCAAGACCGGCCTCGGCGTGGCTTCCCTAACAGGCGAGGACAAGGACTTCACCGGCGCACTCTCGATCGTCGAGGGCGTCTTGCAAGTTTCCGAGCCATCCACACCCGCGCTGGCCTCATCCATCACCGTCACCCCTGGCGGCCAACTCCGGTTGACCTCCGGCAGCACACTCGGCGTGCCCCGCGTTTATGGCTTCACCAAGCCGCTCAAGATCTCCGGCCAAGGCCGCGGTCTCGCGATTCCCGATGACTCCGGCCAGGGCAAGCAAGGCGCGCTTCGCTACGATCCCGGCAATGGCGAAAACCACGCCGTCCTCCCCGTCGCGGTGCAACTCACCGCGGCGGCGGGCATCCATGTCGATGGTGCATTGAACCGCCTCGAACTCACCTCGCCGCTCACGCCCGCCGCCCACGCTCTAACAAAGTCCGGAGGTGGCCTCCTTCATCTCAAGACCGCGAATGCCGCCTTCACCGGTCCGGTCACCGTCGCCACTGGCACGCTGGAACTCACCGGCTCGCTCGGCTCGCCGGTCACGCTCGGTGCCACTGGCGTCCTCACCGGTCACGGCACCACCGGAGCGATTTCCGGAGATGGCACCATCGACCTGGGCAGCAAGATCCTCAAGGCCCCCCTCCTGAGCGGCACCATCGTCTCCGCCGTGCTCGCTAATCCCGGCTCGCCCGCCTACACCCAGCCCACTGCTGCGGGGAATGGCCTGCTTTCCATCGATGGCATCACCGCTCCACCCGACTTCTGCCGCATCTATCTGCCGAATGCCGGCAGCACCTTCCGCGGCGTGATCTTCGCCCCATGGGACATCGATCTCGCCGGAGCAATCAACGCCGCTGTTTGCGAAGTCTATCGTCCCGATGGCACCGGCTGGTCACTCGCCACGAATGCCCAGGTCGTCACCGTCCCCGAGATCGCCAACTTCGGCAGCGGCGCGGTCAACGGCCACATCGTCGAGGTACGCCTCGGCGCTGCCCCGGCCTCCTTCACCACGTGGCAGGAGTTGAATTTCCCGATCGCCGCCGAACGCAACAACCCTGCCATCGGCGGCCCCGAGGCCACCCCGCGCAAGGACGGCATCGCGAATCTGCTGCGCTACGCGCTTGGCATCGGCCTTGCCGAATCGCCCCGCGCCAAGCTGCCTCGCCTTGAGAACTTCTCAAACCGCCGCGAGTTCAGCTTCCCCTTCGATCCCGGCCGCGACGACATCGCATGCCTTGTCGAAGTCACCAACAGTCTCGGCAGCTGGCAGAATGCCTCAGTCATCTTTGACTCCCGTACCGACTACCCCGGCGACATGGAGAATGGCTGGCTCACCGTCACCGACACCGGCTACGCCACCCGCCGCTTCTACCGGCTGCGTGTGATCATTCGGTAAACAGCCCGTTGGGATCACGTGGCTACGGAGTCGAAAGACTCATCTCCGCCGCCTGCTCAATAGCGGACTCCAATTCCAAAGCTCCGCGTCCTAACGAAACGGCTTCTCCTCTTACTAATGGGACCGCCCATTTCTCCGTCCCAACGGGACGATTCATAAAAGCCCGGCACGAAGTGCCGGGGCGACGTGCCGAACACCATCGCGTCCTGAAAGCGACGCCTCATGCTTCTTGCGGCTGAATGCCGGACGGGCTCGGAAGGGCCGCAGCGCTCTCGCGGTAGACGATCCGCACGATGAAAACGCTCACTCTTCGCCCATGGCACCCGCACCCCGCCGGAACGACGAAGTCGTCCCGCTACCGAAGACGAGCCCAGCCCCGCAAACCGCGGAGCCGGGCCCTTCGAAACCTCACTGCGGCGTCACCTCGAGGCGCACGAAGAACTTACCCGCCCCGGTCGGCAACGTGTAGCTCACCGAGCCGGCCGTATTGCTCAATTTCGGATCGGTCTCCAGCACCGGCTCCCACGTGGTCAGGTTCGTCGAGGTCTTCACCACGAACTGGGTGCCATACGCCGACCTCGCGATCTTCCCGCCATTCGGCCACGCAACCGCGCCGCCGACCACGCCGGGATTCGCGGTGAACCCGGCGGCCGCGTTCATGAAATACTCGATGCCGTTGTCCATGCCGTCGCCGTCGAAGTCCTGCTCCGCCGTCTGCCCGCCGGCATTGTCGTCCGCCCAACTGTCGTAACCTGCCACCGCACCGACATGGACCACGCCGGTTCCGGAGAAACGGACATCATCGATGTGCGCCGCACCGGACCCCGTCGCGCCCCAGGTACCATCGTCCTGCTGCACCCCGGCGAAGAAGAGCGTGCCGACGACCTCCGTGCCGATCACATCGACCTTCGCGCCACTGGCGATCACCAGCTTCCCGGCATCGAGCAGCGAATCACCATCCACCGCCAGAATCCCGGCATTCACCACAGTGTCGCCGCTATAGGTATTGGCACCGGTGATCGTGAAGGTGCCGCCACCGCTCTTGATCAGACCGCCGGTTCCGGAAATCACACCGGCGAAAGTCGTGCTGGCATCGCCCTTGCCGCCCGTGGTCAACGTCGCGGAGCCGAGCAGCACTTGGCCATCCGGCTCGTCACCCGCCAATGATCCGATCGTGTTGTCGAAGCCATTGAGATCGAGTTTCCCGCCGATGCTGTGGTTGGGAATGATGAAGTGCGAGTTCGGCGAGAAGACGTTGGCCGCACCAGCGCTCATCACATTCTCCCGGATATACGTGTCGCCGCTGTAGGTGTGCAGGCCGGAGAATTGCATCACCTGGTTGACCGAGCCACCCCACTGGATCGTCAGCGCGACCGTCCCACCGTTGCCACCATCCTCGATATTTCCGGCCCATACCGGTGCGGCGGTGTCGCGTGCCGCGAGCACCAACTGCGAGGCTCCGGTGCCGCTGTTGGTGATGGTTCCGCCGGTGCCGCTCACGCGCTTGAGCCGGTTGTTGATACCATTGGTGCCGGTGTCGTTGAGGTCCCAGACACCGCCATTGATGATGGCCTCGTTGCCAAAGGCGCCATTCCATACCTGGGGCGATGCGGCGAGCTGATAGGTGGGATCCATCCGGAGCGTGCCTCCGTTGAGCGTGATGTTGTTGAAGCCGGCATGCGTGGTCTTCCCATAGACCACCGTGCCTTCCTCCACGCGCAGGCTCATGCCACCCACCGTCGCGATTCCCGCGGCTTCATCGATGGTCAGCGTGTTGGCGCCACTCTTGACCACCGTGCCACCGCCGTTCGTTCGGCGGAGCGCACCCTCCCAGCGAATGTCACCGGTTCCGTGGATCGTGAAATCACTGATCACGAACCCGGCATCCGCCGCGGGATTGAAGCCCGCCGTCACCTTCGCCTCCGTGGCGGAGCTGTTGGTGATGGTGCCTCCGCCTCCGGCATTGGTCAGCAAGTTGGCGATTGCCTTGCCGTTGAGATCCAGCGTCGCGGCGGCGGAGCCGATGTGAAGCGTCCCCGTGCCGAAGGCGCTGTTGGTTCCCGCCTGCAAGGTGCCACCTGCCAGCGTGGTCGTGCCACCGTAAGAGTTCGCGCCGGAAAGCAACAGCAACTCTGCGCCGGTCTTCGTGATCGATACCAACGCCCCGGGACCGCTGTCGGAAATCACGCCGGAAAGCGTGGTCGGGAAGTCACCTTGCACCGTGACCGTGGCATTCGCCGCGACAGTGTTGGTGATGTTGCCGGCGCTATCCATGAAGCCCGCACTCACCGCGGTGCCCTTCACATCGAGGTTGGTGTTCAGAGCCAGCGTGCCGACGCTGAAGGAAGTGCCACCGAGATGAACACCGCCGCTACCGGCCATCGTTAGGATCGAGGTGGGGCCGGTGATGCTGCTTGCGGAAACCGTCAGCGGATTGCTGCTGCTGTTAGACCAGGTCTGATCCGCCGCGATTTGGAGCGTGGACATCGCCAGCGTCGCCCCGCCGTTGCCGCTTTCCACCGTGATGCCGCCCGATTGGAGGGCGAGCAAGTGGGTGCCGCTGGTGGTCACCGCCGCGGAGCTACCGCGATAGGTCAGGCCGAGAATGTCGAAGTTGCCACCGAGCGTGTGGGTCAGATTGGTCGGCGCGTTGTTGTTGAAGTAAACCTGCGTGCCCGCGCCCGGGCTGGTGTTGATGAAGGTCGCTCCCGCCGCGCTGGTGGTGAAGTTCCCCTGCCCCGCCGTGTTGTCGCTCCAGTTGCTGCCCTTCGTGCCGGACCAATACGCCGTGGCCGGAGGCGTCGCACCGCTGGTGTGGAGGATGATGCTGGTCGCCGTGACTTCCAGCGAACCGGAGACGCCGAAGGCCAGCGAGTGATTCGCCAACGTAACCGCACCCACCGTGGTCCCCATACCGGTAGCAAAGCCCGCGCCGCTGCCGCTGCTGAAGGACGCCAGGATGTACGACTGGCCCGCTTGCACCCCCAGGTTCGTAACGGTGATGGAAACACCACCGGCATCCACGGCCAGACCGTTGAAAATGTTCAGCGTGTCGCAGGTCACGCCGCCGACCTCCACGTTCAGCGTCGCGGTGTCTGCACCGGATGCGCCGCCCAGCGTCATGCCGGTGGCTCCGCCGACATTGAGCATGGAACTCGCGGCTCCATTGATCAGATCGATCGTCGCATTCGCCCCCGTCGCGGAGGCCGCATTGGTCACCGTCAAGTTGCCAGTGGGATCGAGCAGACCACCGGCATTCACCGCCACCGCGTTGAGCGTCTTGCCGTCCGCCACTTTCAGCGTGCCGGTGCTGTTCACCGCGACCGCGCTGTTAGGCATCGAGCCGGATGAGCTAATCTCCAGCGTTCCCCCTTGCACCGTGGTCGCAGCCGTATGGAGGTTCGAGCCCGACAGCGTCAGCGTGCCTGTGCCGACCTTGGTCAGCGCGACATTCGTCCCTCCGGTGTTGGAGCGAAAGCCCCCGTTGAAAGTCGTGTTCGTGTTCAGCGCCCCCACGCTGACGGTGGTAGTCGCCGCCGCGTTGTTGCGAATCTGCGCTCCTCCGGCGAGCGAGCCGAAGTGGAGCGTGCCGAGCCCGAGGTTCAGCGCGATCCCGCCCGCCACGTCGCGGTTGAGCACCCACGCCGCCGAAGCACTGCCCGAGGTCGCGGTGTTGAAGGACGTGCGGTTGTTGCCATCGTTCGTCTGGGTGAAGGTGCCGGTGAAGCCGCTGTTGTCGCCATTGAAGGTCACACCCCGCGCACCACCATTTCCCGCCGTCTGGGTCAGCGTTCCATTCCCGGTTAGATTCCCGTTCAGCGTGAGATTGCCGGCGGCGACATTGCCCACATTGAGATTCAACTGCCGCGCCCCCGAGACCGCGATGTTGCTGGCGATCGTCTGGTTGTTGGCACCGCCTGCCATCACGATGTTCCCGGTCAAGCCGATGGTCCCGGAGCCAATCGTATAGCTCGTCGTCGCGGCAGCCGTGAACGTGATGCCAGCCACCTCAAAGGCGCTCGAGGTTGCCAGATCGTTCGTGAGCGTCGCCCCCGCCGTACCGGCAGCGGCGAAGGTCCAGGAGTCACCGGAAACCGGAGCCGGACCCGCGCCCGCCTCCCAGTTCGTCAGCGTCGAAAGGTTCGCATCCGCATTGCCGCTCCATGTGCGGACGGCGGCGGAAGCGGAGAGAGAAAGCATCGCCGGCCCGAGTGCGAGAGCAGTGGCGAGCAGGGCAGAGCGGGACGAAACGGTACAAGTGTTCATGGGTTGTGTGGAGTGATTCCTCGGGTGCCGGATGGGTTCTCGGGTTCCCGCGGGTCGATTGGGCGATCTCATCTCCTCCTATTGTTTCCTTCCCGCCATGCCCCCCTGCTTTACACTGGTAAATTGACACGTCCCCTCATCTCGGAGACACATTCACCGTGGTAAGATCCTTCCCGTAGCAAACCCATGACACCGGAACCTGAGAATCGCCGCTACAGCCTGCGGGACATCGCACGACAGCTCGGCGTAAGCCACGCCGCCGTCTCCATGGCACTGCGCGATAGCCCGCGCATCTCCGTCCCGCTCAAGGAAAAGATCCGCAAGTATGCCGAGCAAGTCGGCTACCGGCCCGATCCCATGCTCACCGCCTTGGCAAGCTACCGGCAGGGAAAATCGAACCCGTCTATCCAAGCGGCCATCGCCTGGATCAATGCCTGGCCCGAGCCGGAAAACCTGCGCGCCTACCGCGAGTTCGATGCCTACTGGCATGGCGCCACCGCAGCCGCCGCGAAGTTCGGCTACCGGCTCGAGGAGTTCCGCGTGGGCCGCGAGTGCAGCCCGCGGCGCCTCCACCAGATCCTCTCCACCCGCGGCATCCGCGGCCTGCTCCTGCCACCCCATCAGATCCAACCGGACTGGGCCGACTTCCCCTGGTCATCGTACTCGCTCGTCCGTTTCGGCCGCAGCCTCGGCGAACCGCACACCCATCTCGTCACCGCCGACCAGGTCGCCAATACCATGCTCGCCATCCGCGAGATCCTCACTCGCGGCTATCGCCGTGTCGGCCTCATCACAGAGTTGAGACGCCTTCAGGAAAGCGGCCACCTCTTCGAAGGCGGCTACCTGCTCGCCCAGCGTTCAATCCCCGAGGCCGACCACGTCCCGGTCATGGCGCTCGGTGCCTTTCCCACCGGCCAACGCGCCAAATCCATCGCCGCCTGGATCAAGAAACACCGCGTCGACGCGATCTTCACCGACGTCGCCGAGGTGCCGGATCTGCTGAAGAAACAAGGCATCCGCATCCCTGACGACGTGGCCCTCGCGGTGACCAGCGTGCTCGACGCGCATGCCGACGCCGGCATCGATCAGCACCCCGAGGAAATCGGCCGCGTCGGCCTGCTGATGCTGAACTCCCTCATCAACGACGGCGCCCGCGGCATCCCCAAGATCTTCCGCCAGATCCTCGTCGAAGGGTCATGGGTCGATGGATCAACCCTGCCGGATCGCCGCTGTTAGCAAACGACGCCGCACAGGCCTCTTCTTCGTAGGCGCGGTGGTAACACCGCGGAAGCCACCACAAAAGCGCCCATCCCCCTTGAGCTATTTCCCCAACAACCACACCCCCGCACTAAAATCACCGGCCAATTCAACAACCATCCCCCCATCCACAAGCCGCGCCGACCCCGACCCAAAGCCCTCCCGCATCTCCCAGCCTCCCTCAAGCGGCACCATCACCTCCGCCGGAGCCCCCGCAAACGCATGCAGCACCACCAGCACCTGCGACTCCGAGGTCCGGACCACCGCCTGCCATCCCTGTGGATGACGCCAGCTTTCCCCGATCTCGCCGAACCTACGACTGGTGCCGTACTTGATCACTGGCGCAGCCTCCGCATACAGCCCGATCATCTCGCGAACGAGCTGCCACGACTCCGCCGGCAAGCCCGCAATCCCGCCCGATAGACACATCCGCCCAAGGAACGTCGCGGCCAAACTATACCGTATCCGCTGGAGCGAATCATGCGGATGCAGCACCGCCCAGATCTGGTTTTGCCGCGGCAGCAGCAGGTGATGCAAGTTCGCGGCGATCAGCGGAATCTCGACCAACTCGTGCGCGTCGGAAAACGACGACATCGCCGTGCGCGCCAACATCGACGGCTCCAGCCGATGCCCGCCAGACGCGCAGTTCTCGATGACCAGCTCCGGCAATCGCTCTCGGATCCTGTCGAAGAAGCGATACGTCCCCTTGATCTGTCGGCGCAAGCCCTCGCCCTGCGAGTCCGGATGATCGCAGCCAAGGCCGGCGGTCTCGTTGTAGTCCACCTTGAGGTAGCCGAAGCCGCAGCTCTCCAACAGATCGATGACCTTCCCCGTGAGATAATCGATCGCCGCGGGATCATTGAGGTCCCAGAAGCGCCGCTCGCGGACCGTCACCGGAATGCCGTCGCGAGTGATGAAATGCTTGCCCAACTTGAAGGCCACGCTCTGCGAGCCGACCGTTTCCATCTCGAACCAAAGTCCCGGAATCAGACCGCGCTCTCGGATGGCATCGGCCGCCGCCCTGAGCCCGCTCGGGAACAGCGTCTCGCTCGGATTCCAGTCGCCGTGACCGCTGCTCCAGTCCGTGTCGGCCGCTTTGTACCAACCGGCATCGATCACGAAGTAGCGCACGCCGGAATCCTTCAGCCGGTCCGCGATGGCGCACAGCTTCTCATGCGATGGATCGCCCCAAGTGGTGCACCACTCATTGAAAACCACCGGTAAATCCTGCTCCACCTGCGGCTGGAGATTCACCGCGGCATCCTGCATCGCCGTGAGCCGGTCGCAGAGATCATCGAGACCTCCTTGCACACACGCGATCGTCGCTGGCGGCCCTTCGAGCGATTCACCGGGCTGCAGCGTCTTCATCCAATGCCCGAACTCACGGTCGGCAAGGCCACCCGAAATAGAGACGTCGTCGTGCTGGCGGAAGATCTCCATTTGCCACGAGCCCGCCCACGCAAGCTGCGCACCCCAAAGCACCCCGGGCACCGTATCTTCGACCGCGACGAAAGGAAACCAACGGCGAACCGGCATGGTGCCAAGCTGCCCGAAGCGTTCACTGAATGCACTCGCTCCGCTCCACGATCGTTCCAAATGAAGCTCCTCGATGCCGCGGCACTCATGGCGACCTTCGGCACTCCAAACGGACCGGAACCGGTGAACCTTCAAGCGCCCGGGAGCATCGGCCACATGGAACGGCGAAATGCCCGCAAGCGAAAAGCTGGCCAGCATCTCCAGCGCGACCGGCTTGTTAGAGCCATTCGTGAACGAGCTGCTGACGCCAAATGCCCCGTCGCCTTCCTTCCAACGCAAGCGATGGGCCGCAACCAAGCCGTCCTCGCTCGCAATCCTGGTCTCGATGACCGTCGCATCCCCTTCCGTGATCACCTGCTGCCCGGCCAGCTTGAAGCGGTGCAGCGTTCCCGAGTTCCGCATCGTGTGACCTTGCGCAAAGGCGCCGGGATAAGGGTCACCCACCAGCTTGAACTGGAGCAAGGACTCCACCGGCCTTGCCGGCCAAGGGTCGTCACCCGGCAAGACATCGATGAAAGCCTCGCCGCGCAGCGAATCGCGCGGCGCCAAGGCTTCACCAACCAACGAAGCCGGCAGCAATTCCAACCCCACCCGCCCCGTCACAGGATCGTGCGGGTAGCGGACAAGAGTGTCGCCCAGAGTGTGGACGGAGAGATATTCGCGCGGCATTTCGGGAATTCGATCGTTCTACCACCACGTCTCCCTCATCCCCATCTCCCGGGCAAGAGCCTCCATCAGGTAGTAGTCGCCCCAGCTCGTGTAGGCGCTCTTCGCTTGGCCCACGCCATCGCCGACTTGGCCGTGCTTCAATACACCCTCCACCGAGAGATCGGGGTCGAGGTAATCGTCCGAGCACAGCCGCTCAAGCAGCGCGTGCTTGGTGGCGGTGATCGATCCCTCCGCCGCGCCCAGCGCTTCAAGCTCCTGGAAGGCGCACACCGCCACCGCAGCAGCGGAAGAGTCGCGGAAAAACGGAGCCCCGGCGTCCAGGCCGAAGTCCCAGACCGGCACCACCTCATCGTCCAGCAGCGAAATGAACTTCCGCGCCACCCGCAGCGCGGCATCCAGATAGCGGGTATCGCCAGTGTAACGGCAAGCCATCGCGAAACCGTAGATCGCCCAAGTGGTGCCGCGCGCCCACTGGCTCTCGATACTACGCCCGCAGTAGTTGTCGCCACCGGCCGGCGAGCCGAGCTCGGGGTCGAAGCGGTAGGAGTGATAGACCGTGTCATCCGGACGGACGAACCAGCGCAGCGTGGTGTCACTGTGCCGGACGGCGATCTCCTTGAAACGCGGGTCGCCGCTTTCCTCCGATGCCCAGTGGAGCAGCGGCAGGTTCATCATGCAGTCGATGATCGCAAGCCCCGCGTAGTCGGTGCTCGCCTCGTCCATCCGTCCCCACGCGCGGATGTAATTTCCCTGTGGGATGAAGCGACCGGCCAGCACCTCCGCCGCCTTCAGCCCCAGCTCGCGATGCCGCGGGTCGCCGGTCAGCTTGTAGAGTGCAACCGAGTAGAGCGAGTAGAGGAAGCCGAGGTCATGCATCGTTTCCGCCGCATGCTCGCCGACCTTCGCGGCATACCACGGCTCGAGCCT
Source organism: Luteolibacter arcticus (assembly GCF_025950235.1). Lineage (NCBI taxonomy): Bacteria > Pseudomonadati > Verrucomicrobiota > Verrucomicrobiia > Verrucomicrobiales > Verrucomicrobiaceae > Neoluteolibacter > Neoluteolibacter arcticus. The sequence goes on from NZ_JAPDDT010000017.1 coordinate 81,607, forward strand.
TTCCACCTGGCGGATGAAATGCTCCTCCTCCGACTCGCGCCACGCCAGCAAGGCCATGCCGGTGATGAAGGAGCTGGTCCAGTTGCCGATCTCGTAAAAGCCCTCGTTCCACTCCGCATAGTGGCCATTCTCGGCGAATGCCCAGGTCGCCGGGCGGTCGGCGAGCGCCTCGATGTTGCGGCGCGTCTTGGCGACGCACAGGTCAAAGGCCCGGCGCAGCGATGCATTCGCGGAAACCGGGAGGGTGACAACGGCAGGGGTCATGAATAGCAGGAATTTGCGTTGAATTGAGGCCAGGGGAAAGCCCCGTTGCGGATCAAATTGGCAGGCGCCGCGCAGCTTGCCCGGAGCCGCGGCGGCCGCACTTCGTTTCGGTGTTTCCGTGGAAAGCGATCGCTGCAATGCCGACCCTTCCTGCGCTTTGGCGACTGTAGCCGCTTGCCTTGCCGGCCCGGCGGATGGAGAAAAGTATCCCCCACTACCGATTTTCCATGGAAAGCAGAAAGGACTCCCAAAGACAGGAAAACCGGACCGTTGCATCGTGTAAACTCCATCCCACGAAGTCCGCTTCCATCCCTTGTCCCTCTCATGAAGCTCCTCCGCTCCCTTTTCCTCCTGCCGCTCCTCTCTGCGCTCCTTCTCGGCGCCGCCGCCGCGCGCGACTTCATCCATCCCGGTGGCCTGCACACCCAGGCGGACTTCGACCGCATGAAAGCCAAGGTCGCCGCCAAGGAGCACCCCTGGATCGATGGCTGGGAGGCGCTCATCCGTGACCGCAAATCGGCCAGCGACTACCGCGCCGCTCCGCATCCCCACATGGGCAGCCGCCAGCGCGCGCAGGACGACGCCACCGCCGCCTACCTCAATGCCCTGCGCTGGGTCATTTCCGGCGAGAAGGCGCACGCCGAGTGCGCCGTGCGCATCCTCAATGGCTGGGCGTCCACCGTGAAGGAAGTCCCCCGCGGTACCGATCAGCCAGGCTTGAGCGGCATCCCCATCGGCAGCTTCGCCCTCGCCGCGGAAGTCCTGCGCACCTACCCCGGCTGGTCCGCCGCAGATCAGGAAAAGTTCAAGCGACTCCTGTTAGAATACTTCTACCCGGTATGCCACGACTTCCTGGTCCGCCACAATGGCGCCAGTGATTCCAACTACTGGGCGAACTGGGATACCTGCAACATGCGCGCCGTCCTCGCCATCGGCGTCTTCTGCGACGACCGCGCGAAGTTCGATGAAGCCGTCGACTACTTCAAGAATGGCCGCGGCATGGGCTCGCTCAAGAATGCAGTGCCCTTCCTCTATCCCGGTGGACTTGGCCAATGGCAGGAGAGCGGCCGCGACCAGGCCCACGCCATGGGCGGCATGGGATTGCTCGTGGAAATGTGCCAGGTCGCCTGGAACCAGGGTCTCGATCTCTTCGGCCACGACGACAACCGTCTGCTCGCCGGCGGCGAATACACCGCCCAATACACGTTGTGGAAAGGCGTCCCCTACACCTACTACACCAATAGCAGCCGCGCGAACCAGTACTACATCTCCCGTAATTACCAGGGACGCCTCGCGGCCTCCCACTTCGAGTTGCTGTACAACCACTACGTCGTCCGCCAGAAGCTCAAGGCCCCTCACGTCCAGCTCTTCGCGGAGTTTCGCCGGCCCGAGCCCGGCGAGGTCGATGTCTTCGGCTACGGCACTCTCACCTACACGCTCGACGCCGCCGCTTCACCCCTGGCCACCTCCCCGCCCCCCGTGCCGCGCGAACTCCGCGCCGAACCCGGCATCGACCGCATCGATCTGAAGTGGTCCCCCTCCGGTGCCTACAGCGCACATGGCTACGAGGTCTCCCGCGCCACCTCGCGCAATGGCCCATACACGTCCATCTACTCCACTAACAACTGGACGACACCGGCCTACACCGACACCGCTGTCGAGGCGGGCAAGACCTACCACTACACCATCGCCGCGCTCAACAATGCCGGCAAAAGCGAGTCCTCGGCCCCCGTCAGCGCCGAGCCAGCCAAGGGCGGCCCCTTGCCCTCCGCTTTCAAATCCGTCTCCACCGAAGGCATCACCTTCTCCGAAGCCGCCGGTCGCTCGTTCGTCGTCCCCGGCACTGGCCGCGATATCGACGGCAGCTTCGCCGGCCTGCCGGTCGAGGGCGACTTCGACCTCACCGCGCGTCTGATCGGGTGGCGCGGCCCCGTCGGGCTGATGGGCATTGTTGTGAGAGAGGAAGGCAACAAGTCCCCGCTCGCAGCAGCCATGACCCTCGGCGAAATCGGCGGCCGCCAAGCCCGCTTCCGCGCCCGCGACGACAAGGGCAAGACCGCAACCAAAGCCGGCAATGACTACACGTGGCTGCCCGTCTGGTTCCGCATCCAGCGCGATGGGGACGACTTCACCGCTTGGCAATCGCCCGATGGCATCGAGTGGTTCGAGGTCGGCAAGAGCACCGTCAAGCTCCCTCGCACCGCCTTGGCCGGCCTCCTCGTCAGCACCGGCGGCAACCCGCCCGGCACCAAAAAGGAAGACGCCCCGCAAGGCCTCTTCGACCACGTCACCATCGAACGAAAGCTGCCCTCGCCACCCGCCGCGCCCACCGCCCTCAAGGCGACCGCAACCAACAACGGCAACCCTAGTAGCAACGGCGTGATGACGCTCGTCTGGAAAAACGCACCGAACTCCGGCCAAGCCGGCATCAAAGTGGAAGCCTCGCTCAATGGCTCACCGTTCTACGAAATCGCCGACCTCCCCGCCGACGCCACCCGCTTCGAAAACACCGGCCTCAAGGATCCCGCCGCCCTCCGCTACCGCATCCGCGCCTACCACCGCGGCGGCTATTCCGCCTATTCAAGCGTCGCCCCTTAGATCGTGGATGGCGGATGGAAGACGGCCAGGCTTCCCGATAAGGGGTGTCGACGTTCCGTCGACACGACGTGGACAGAATATCCACGCTCCTTAGATTGGGGTTGGCTTTGAGACCCGCGTTCCGGGGAAGCCGCCCTCCCATCAGCCATCTACGTTCTGCCATCCACCATCTCCAATCTCCCACTCACTCTTCCTTCACCGTCGTGCTCGGGCTATTAGCCTGCACTGACGCGATGCCACCGTCCCGCGCCGTCTCGGAGGAATACATCTCGCTCGTCCCGATGATCTGCCCGTTCGCCGCCTTCAGCACGAAGTAAGGTTGACTCGCCGAAGAAGTCTTCTTCTCGAAGTTCGTCGCATCCGGGCCGTTCTTCCGGACCGACTCAATCCCACCCTCCGCCCCTGCCTTCGAGTCATAGCTCTGACTGGTGAGGATTACCTCGTGATTCCCGGCATGCAGCGTGAAGCGATGTGACGCCCCGCCCTTCAATCTGTAATATCCTTGGGCCATGGTGCCCTGTTAGCCGACCACCCCCCATCTGTCGAGCCGCGAACGAATGTCCCCTTCATCTCACCTAGCGGAGCGGCCGCGCCGCTACAGCGGGGTGAGGACCGCCAACTGCCCTCGACCCCCTTCTCGGCCTTTCCACCGATCACCTATCACTGCTCACTCGGCACTTCTTCCAAATTTCGCCCATCACCCCCAGCCCCACGCCCACCGCGTAGCACAGCAAATCCGTCGTCACCCATCCCCTCCCCAACACCAAGCCGCCGACCCGTGTCGCCCGGATCCGGTTGATCCACTCCGCCTCATAGAGCTGGCTGATCTCCACTCCGAACGAAATCCCCAGCGCCGCCAAACCGATCACGCCGGTCTTCGCGCGCGGAAATAGGAACCCCAGGATCAAGAACACCATCAATGCCCACAGCGTGTCCCCCGCATAGCTCCTGATGAAGTCCGGAAGGAACGATGCCGCCCGCGACGATCGAGACACCAGCCCCGCCGCAATCGTCACCGCAATCCATCCAGCATACACCAGTCGACTACGCCGCATGCGGAAGACTTTCACGTTAGCCCCACACTTCACAATCTTCCCGATTCACGAAAACCAACAACCCTCCCCGCCCCGGCCATTTCCCTTTCGTTCCAGGATTTATCGACTCTATTGAAGCCCAACCATGACGACGAACTCCTTCATTCCCAGCCCGCCCCGGCAAGCCCTGCTGCCGGTCATCGCCCTGATGGCGGCACTGGTCCTTCCCTCCTTCGCGAGAGATCCCGGACCACCTTCGAATCCAGGCACCCCCAAGACCGCTCCGGCTCACAGCGGACGCCCCTCCGCCGTCGCGCCGGCGAGAAAGGCCGCACCCGCCCCCATCCGGCGGGGAATGCAGGCCCGCCCCGACCCGCGCTATCGACCGGCAGCGAACTTCGCCGAGCTCCAGGCCATCGCCGGTGAAGTCGCGCGCGCCTCCGGCCGCAAGATCCACTGGCGTCTCCGGCATGGAGAAAACCCCGGCCCCTTGGTCAGGATCCGCGGCACCCTCGCGGACTGCACCATCTTCATCCATCCCATCGCTGCGAAGAAACTGCCCGCGAATACCTGGGCATTCCTCTTCGGCCACGAGTTCGCGCACATGACCGAACAGCTTGGCGCGCACACCGACACCAATCCTGACGTCGAGCTGAAGGCCGACATCGCCGGAGCCCGCTACGCGATGGCCGCCGGCTTCCGTCTCGATTCCTTCCTCGGTTGGGTGCTCACCGAGCCGAACAAGGAAACATCCTCCCATGGCTCCCTGCATCGCCGTGTCGAGTCGATCGCCAAGCGGCTCGGCATCCGCCAGAATGCGATCCGCTCAGAGGCCCAGCTCTATTCGAAGTATCGGACTCGCCACTAGACTTGCAGTAATCCATCGAACCATGCATCTCCCGACCCTGGCGAAATATCTCCTCGTCGCATGGATGTTACCCGTTGGCATCGTCGTAATCGCCCGGACCTTCTCTCCCGACCCCGGCCAGTCTCGCTCGGATTTCCAAAGCGCCACCTTCACGCCCGCGCGCATCTGGACCACGGAGCATCAGGGCACCAGGCGCTCGGACTACTTCGAACTCCGGGTCCAGAGCCCGGCGGGAGAGTTCTTCTTCCATCGCGATCCCAACCCCGAACCAATCCAGCAACTCGGTGCCAGAATCCCCCGGGACCGGCCCTTGGCACTGCTCTATCAGAGCGGGCATGAAGGAAATGTCCTGATGGAGATTGCCGACGGGAGTCCCGGTGCTTCCACCTCGTTCCTTTCCTTCAGCGACATCATGGCCGAGTACGCCGCAAGGAGAAGGCTGGTCTATATCGTCGCCGCCATCTGGTTCACGCTCGCCAATCTCATTTCGTGGGCATTGTGGAAGGCCGTGCCAAATCCCCCGGCAACCGTGACCGACGGGCCCTGAGCCTGAGCCGTTTCCGAAGGCCGGAGACAGGAAAGCCCCTTGCAGGATGGCGGACGCGTGCTCTTCTCTCCGGCAATGATCCGGTCACATCCGCGATCTTTTCCCCAACCCCAAAGAAGTACAACCATGAAACAAAAAGCATCCGCCCAATGGCAGGGATCCCTCAAGGAAGGGTCCGGCATCCTCAGCACCGGCTCCGGCGCCCTCGTCGAGAAGCCCTACTCCTTCAAGACCCGCTTCGAAGGCGAGCAGGGCACCAACCCCGAGGAACTCATCGGCGCCGCCCACGCAGGCTGCTTCTCGATGGCCTTCTCGATGATCCTCGGCATGGCCGGCTTCACGCCTGACAAGATCGCCACCACCGCGACGATCTCGCTGGAGCCCAAGGACGGCGGCTTCGCCATCACCGCCAGCCACCTCGACGTCACCGCCACCATCCCCGGCATCGATGACGCCACTTTCCAGGACCTCGCCGCCAAGGCCAAGGCCGGCTGCCCCGTCTCCAAGGTGCTGAATGCCGAGATTACCATGGAAGCCCGGTTAGGCTAACGATCCAAGGTCCCGAATCAAATCATGCTCCAGCGATCCCGGAGGGATCCCAGCGAGTAGCCGGTGGTCGAAGCCGCGCAGCGGCGAAGACCACCGGACCAAAACGGAAAGCGAAAGGAACCCCGGAGGGGATTCCAGCCGGGCCGGACCTACACCGCGGTATCGAACAGATCGCAACTCCTTCGCCCCGGCCAAGCCCCCAATTTAGCGCCAGCCACTGACCACCATGAGCACGCCGGAGAAGAACTTGCAGGGAAAGGTCGCGCTCGTCACCGGAGCCTCCCGCGGCCTCGGGGTCGCCATCGCCCATGCGCTGGCAGACCGCGGTGCCGATATCGCCATCACCTACGCCTCGTCCGCGGCCAAAGCCGATGAAGTCGTCACCTCCCTGCAAGCAAAGGGAGTGCGGGCCATCGCCATCCAGACCGACCAAGGCGATCCCACCCAGGCGGCAGCCGTGATTCAAAGAGTCGTCGCCGATCTCGGCGGACTCGATATCCTGGTGAACAACGCCGCCGTCGCCGTGCAGGGCAAGCTCGTCGGCTCGCCCGAGATGGACCAGGATCACGCGGCGCTCGACCGCATGTGGGCGATCAATGTCCACGGCGTGATCGCCTGCATTCGCGCGGCGGCCCAGGTTCTGCCGGAAGGCGGGCGCATCATCACCATCGGCTCCGGTGTCAGCTCGCGCGTCGGCTTTCCCGGCGCAGCCGACTACGCCGGCACCAAGGCTGCGGTCACCGGCTACTCGAAGGGCGCGGCCCGCGACCTCGGCCCGCGCAAGATCACCGTCAATGTCGTGCAAGCCGGCCTGATGGAAACCGAAATGGCCGCCGAAGCCGGCGTGGCCGAATTCCTCTTCCCCACGCTGGCCATCCAGCGATTTGGCAAGCTGGAAGAAATCGCCGCGGTCGCGACCTTCCTCGCTAGCCCTGACGCCTCCTATGTCACCGGCGCGGTCGTCAGTGCCGAGGGTGGATACGGCGCATGACGACCATCTCATGCGTTTCGTTCCGCCCCATGAATCTCTACCCAATGGATGCCCGGCAGCGTTCCCACGAATTGAAAGATGCCGAAGCCCATCGATCCCGGAGGGATCGCAGCCAGTAGCCGGTGGTCGCAGCCGCAGAGCGGCAAAGACCACCGGACCAAAGGGAAAGCAAAAGGAATCCCGGAGGGGATTCTAGCCAGGCTCGAAGCACACCGCGTCACCTAACAACCCACACCAAGTCGGAACGTGTGCGGGAATACCCGCCGTGTCCGCGATCGACACCCCCCTCACTCCTGCACCACGCGCAGCCGCGCGAAGCCCGTGGCGGCATCCTCGATCGGCACCTCATAGTACCAGGTGAAGATCTCGAAGTCCCCATCATCGAGCGCCGGCCCCGCTTCGCTGATATTGGCCGCCGCAGCAGGCGTTACAAGCTCCGCCAGCGTCGCAGCACCTTCCGGAATCAAGGTAACACCCGGCCGATCCTTGCGAATGCGGAAGCTGAAGCCGAGGTAGCTCTTTTCACCGGCAAGGCCCACTGCCTCGGCGGACAAGCGACTCGCCGACGGCATTTGGCCACTCCCACCCGAGCTTGGATCAGAGCCTTGGAGCCACTCGATGATGTTGGAAAGCCCGTCCCCATCCGCATCGAATTCCGCCCCGCCCTCCCCTACCGGAAACGACTGCTGGATCGCCCACCAATGGTAGCCGCGTGGAACGGCGACCGCAGCGGGAGGAACTGCCATCGCCTTCACCTCGGTCGCATCCAGCGCGCGAGCGAAGATGCGGAAGTCATCGATGGCCCCATTGAAAAGCGGATCGGGCCACTGGCTCTTGCCGAGATAGTTCACTGCCGGCGCGATCTGGGCGGGATCGATGGTGATCGCGCCGCTCGCAGCCGCCACGCCATTCACATACATCGTGCCGGTATTCCCCGAGAGCACGACAGCCACATGGGTCCACTCGCCGACCGCCGGTGCCGCGGTCTCGATGAACTGCGGAGCGGTATTCCCCGTGGTGGTGATCGTGAAGCGCAAGGTGCCGCCGCTAGACCCGGGGGTGAGGAAGAAATTCTGCGTGGTGTTGTTGCCGAAGTCGAAAATCCGCTGCCACGCATTCCCTCCATCCCATCGGAAGCGCACGGCAAAGGTGCAATCCGTGAGATCGGAAGCGATACCGACGGGAAGCTGCAGGAAGTCATCGGTTCCATCCAGATCCACGGCCTGATCGAAAACACCGGCAGTATAGCTCGGCGAGCCGGTCGTGCTCGCATGGATCGCTCCAACCGAGCCACTCGCATTGCCGTCGAACTCCAAATGGACCCGCAGATCGGCGGCTGGCTGGACATGGAGAGTCAGATCGAGATCCGTCGCAAGGAGACCACTTGTAGTGGCACGGACCCGGAAAGGCAAAGTGCCGCTGTCGGAACTACTAGGAACACCGGAGATGCGTCCATCCGACTCCACACCCAGCCAAGCAGGGCCGCCGACCTTCGACCAAGTGATGCTGCCCGGAGAAACGGTGGCGGCACCCCCCAATGACGCTTCATAGGGACTTCCCACCGTGGCCGCGACAAGCACGCGCGGATTGATGGTGACCGTCGGCGCATTGCCGTTTCGCAGCGTGTTGATCTCCGTCGCGGTGAGCACCCGATGAAAGACATTGAACTCTTCGATGCGGCCGTTGAAGTAAGGATCCGCAGCAAACATGCTACGACCGAGATAGTTCAGCGTGGGCCGGATGTCCGACGGTTTGATCGTGATGCCCGGTTCGGTGTCGGCGAGCGTCCCATTGACATAGAGTTTCCCGGTCCCGCCACCGAGCGTCACTGCCACATGAGTCCAGGCCCCGGCAGTGAGAGCCCCGGTCTCGACCACCTTCTCCGTGCCATTGTTCAGGATCACGAACCGCAGCGTGTTCGTTCCCGACTTCGGCGTGAGGAAGAGATAGCTGCCGGTGCCAGTGCCGAAGTCGAAGATGCGCTGCCAGTTTGCACCACCGTCCCACTGCACCCAGGTGGCAAGGGTGATCTCGTCTCCCGAAGCGATGCCCCCGGGAAGCACGACATGATCGTCAGTGCCGTCGAGATCGATGGCCTGACCCTTCTGGCCCGCGACATAGGCCGCCCCACCAGCAACGGTGGCATTCGCGATGCCCGCGGTGGCGAGCGCGCTGTTGTTGAATGCGTAGCGCGCGAGCGGATCGGCACCACCCACGTTGATCGGAATAAGCACATCGCTCACCGCCCCACCGGCCGAAGTCGCACGAATGAACAACTGGCTCGGTCCCGCATCGGCGATGCGCGGCACACCGAACAACGAACCATCAGCCGCGACGGCAAGCCATGCCGGACCGCCGAGCTTGCTGAAAGTCGCCGCAGGGCTGCCGACAGCGAGTTGGGAGGCGAGGCTTCCAGTGAAAACCTGATCCACCACCGGGCTGCCGATCGTCGGCGAGGCGACGAGCTGCGGCGCCGTGGACCCGGCAAGCGCCGTCACCTGCGCATCGCTCAACGCGTAATTGAAGAAGCGCGTGTCGTCTAACAAACCACCGAACAGCGCATCCGGATACTGGCTCTTGCCCAGGTAGTTCGTCTCGGTGCCGAGCTGCGAGGGATTGTAAGTCATCGCCGGGTTGGTGTTCACCAGGCCGCCATTCACGAAGAGCTTGCCGGTATCACCGGAAATCGTCACGGCAAGGTGAGTCCACACACCCGCCGTGAGCTGGGTCGTATTGAGCTGCTGCTCCGCCCCGTTGTTATACTTGATCGTGAAGCGCAGCGTGTTGCCCCCGGACCTCGGCGTGAGAAACATGTTGCTGGCCTGCCCGTTGCCTAGGTCGAAGATCCGCTGCCACTGGTTGCCGCCGTTCCACTTCACCCAGCCGCCAAAGGAGAAGTCGTTGCTGTCGCCGAGCCGGCCGGGCAGTGCTAGATAGTCATCCGTGCCATCCAGCGAGAGCGCCTTGCCGTGCTTGCCGGCCACGTGCTTTGGCGTGCCATAGACCAGCGGGTTGTTGCCGCTCTGGGTATCGCGGATGCTGTCTTCGAAGAGGTAGCTGGCATTCCCGGAGGACCCGGTGTTCGGCACCACCTGCTGATAAGCCATCGGCGAGAGTCGATCGCGATACATCGTGCCCATCGGCGTGAGGCTGCCATCCTCGTAGTGCGTGTCGCGGAACCACTCGACATTGCTATACACCGCGTAGCGCTCGATCCACGGCGTGTTATCCATCATCGTCACCATCGCCTCGATCACGTTCCGGTTCTGCGTGGCATCGGGATCGTGGGCGTTGTCGGTCCAGTTGGCACCGTTGTTGAACTCGGTCACCCAGATCGGCTTTCCCGTGGCGTCATAGATGCTCTTGAGGAAATTGTACATCGCGGTGGTCGCGCCGGACGGGCTGTTGCCGGAGTAGCTCCGGTAGTAGTGGACCGGCACATAGTCGACCCGCTTGCCCGCGGCATTCGCCTGATTCATGAAATCGACGATCCACGAGGAGCCGCCATCGGTGACGGCGGGCGCACCGACGCGCAGGCCGGTCCCCAGCAGTTCGTTCCAGCGGCCCACGGCGTCGGAAACCGAGCCCTGGGGGTTCAGGTTCTTCCAAGCGTCTTCCACATTGTTGTTAGGCTCGTTGAAACCCAGCACGTGGCTGACCTGTTGGTTCCGATAGTCGCCCACGCCGCCGAGACCCGGCCAAAAGGGCTGCTGCTTGATCGGCACATACTCCCAGTTCCGCGCGGAGTTCTGGCTGTTGCTCCAGTTGTAGTGCCACTTCGCGTTCAGCGCGACGGGATCGACATCGCACGAGCCCTTCTTGCTGACCCACCGCCACGGATAGACGCGCACGAAGCTGACCGTGCCGTCCAGGCCGGCAGGCATGAAGGACACCTCGAGATCGCTGTCCTGCGCGACGAAGTTCCGGCTGGAAACCGTGCCGTCCTCATTCGCCGCGAAGGTGGCGGTGTAGCCGCGCTTGAGGATGAAGGAGCGGATCTTGTCGGCGAAGATGCCGAGCCCCGCATTGTTGTAGCCCGTATAGGTGGCAAGCTTCGCCGCAGTCCCGGTCATCTGCGTGCCCGTGAAGACCTCCAGCGGCCGGAAGCCCGGCGGCTGCGGGATGACCACCGCGCCGTTCACGTATTGGACGACCCGCACATTCGTATCCGCCACCGCCGTGGCACCGTTCACCCGCACGCGGGAGACCAGGTTTGAGACCACGGTCGCCGGCGCGATATTGGGAAAGAAGACCCACGAGTCCTCGGAGTTCAGGTGAATGATGCATCCCGGGATCGGATCACCAGTGCCGGTCACGTGGAGCTCGGAATGCCCCGTCATCGTCACCGTCGCGGAAGTCAGCGTGGCGTAGGTGGCCTTCTCATTGTCGAGCGTCTGCCCCCCGGCGAGACCCGAGAATGACCAGAACAGGCACAGCGCGGCACGGCGCAGGAATGAAGGCAAGGCGGGCATGGGTTTGGGTTCGCCTGGGCGCGGCGGGGTTCAGCCGGGAATCCGGCTCCTGAGGGATTAACGGATTCTGGCCTAGGAACCCGACAATGTCCCGGATTTCGCCTCGATTTGGCGCACACATTCCCCCTCGGCCCTGCTCCAGCCCGCAATTTGCACGCCTGGGAGCAGGAATCAGCACCCACAGATCCGCCAAAGCCCCATCACGGACCCAGCGAACGCAGCGCCTCGTCTAAAAGCAGCTTCGCATTCACCCAGTCGAACCAATAGCCACCCTCCCCATCCCGGATGACCTCGCTCCCGCCGGTATTCTTCTCGATGACATCCTGCGACATCTGGATGCCGAGCAGCGCGTTCGCCTTGCGGCCTTCAAGGCTGTCGATCATCGCCAGAATCAGCCGCACGGATGTATCTTTCGAGGGATTGTCCAGCGGATAGGAAAGACTCCGGTGAAGCCATGCCGTGGCCTGCTTGAAATCGCCCTCCCGATAGCATTTCAACCCGAGCACAAAGCAACTCCAACTGGCCAGATAGGGACTGCTGCCAATCCAGCCCTCGGTCTCATTCACCGCCGATTCGACGAAGCTCGCCACCCCTTGGAGCTTCTGGAGGGTCTCCGGGCTGGCTGGCCTCAGGAGCGACGCCTTCAACAACTGCTCCGCCACCTGCGGATTCTTCGTGCCGGAAAACCGCTGGATCGCAAACTCGCGGAACTCATCGTACTCGCCCAACTTGCCGGCGTAGCACAAGGCCGAAGCCGCCGGCATGATGTGAAACGAGACGCTGTTGTCATCGGAATCATCGACCGCCGCCCGAGCGTGGACGATGGACGCGAAGCGATCGGCCGCCGGTCCCGGGCGACCCGCAGCCCAGTGCCAGTCCGCCATCTTGCGATAACTCTCGGCGGCCTCCAGAGACACGGGAGTGCGGGCCACCGGGATTCCTCCCAGCAGCTTGTCCGCCTCCTCGATGTTACCGCGGCCAAGCTGCACCGCCGCCTGCGCAACCTGCTCGCGAAATTCCGCCGCTTCGCGCAACCCCGTCTCCACCACGCGGGCTTCTTCGGCCACGCGGTTCAGCCGCGCCTGCTCCTCGCGGGCCGCCTTCTCGAGGAAGAACAACCGCGTCGAAACACCGAAACCCGCCACCAGCGCGATCACCGCGACACTGCCCGCGGCGAAGACGATCTTGTTACGTCTCACCAGTTTGCCCAGCCGGTAGCTGCGGCTCGGTGGACGCGCCATCACCGGCTCGTCGTTCAAGACCCGGATCACATCGGCGGACAGGCCGTTGGCCGTGTCGTAGCGCCGCTTGCGCTCTTTCGCCATCGCCTTGATCACGATCCAGTCGAGATCCCCGCCCCTGCCCTCGCCCGCCACCACCGATGGCGGCGGCGGTTCTTCCTCGCGCAGGATCCGCCGAGTTTCCTCGATGCCCGACTGCGTCAGCCGCTTCGCCTCGAACGGCGGCCGCCCGGCGACCAACTCGTAAAGCATCACGCCCAGGCTGTAGATGTCGCTGCGGGTGTCGATGTCCACCCCGCCTTCCGCTTGCTCCGGACTCATGTAGGCCGGCGTGCCGACAAACTGGCCGGCCACCGTGAAAGTCACATCGCCCCCGGAACTCCCTCCCGTCGCCTTGGCGATGCCGAAGTCGATCACCTTCGGCTCCGGCACCCCATCGTGCTGCCGCACCAGCACGTTGGATGGCTTGATGTCGCGATGAATCACGCCCTTCTGGTGGGCGTGCTGGATCGCCTGGCAAACCTTCACGAATAGCTCCAGCCGCTTGCGGAGGTCCAGGCCATGCATCGTGCAGAAGTCAGTGATCCTCTCGCCGTCCACGAGCTCCATTACGAAGTAAGGCCGCCCTGATCCCGTCGCTCCGGCATCCAGCACGCGCGCGATATTGGGATGATCCATTAGCGCCAGCGCCTGCCGCTCGGCCCGGAAGCGGGCGATCACGTTCTCCGTGTCCATGCCCAGCCGGATGATCTTGAGCGCCACCTTCCGCTTCACCGGCTCTTGCTGCTCGGCCAGATAAACCACACCGCAGCCGCCCTCCCCGATGCGCTCGATCAGCCGGTAGCGGCCGATCGCTCCACCGATCCCCTCGTTCCCTCCCGACACGGCCTCCGTGCCGCTCCCTTCGGGTCCCAGTTCCGGCTGCAGGTCGAAGAAGCTCTCCGCGGTCGGCTCCAGCCCTAACAGATCCTCGAGCTGCTGGCGCACGCCCGGGTCCGATGTCGCCACGAACTCTAGAAAGCGCTGCTGCTCCTCCGGCTTGGAAAAGCCGGTCGCTGCGGAGAACAGGACTTTTTCGAGGAAGGGTTCCATCGGGACCGCCTTTGACGAACGCCGTAAGCCGGGGCCCTTGGCAATCTCCAAGTGTGGCCTCGCTTGCCCGGGAGGTCTTCCGGAAAATGTCGCATCAGGATGTCGCGCCATGTTTCGCCGCTACCAAATAAGCTGCCAATCGGATCGCTCGAATCTTCGTCAGGGTAATCTCGTCCGCGAATCGCGCGGACCTCTTCCACTATCAGCGGATTCCGACGCGCTCACCCGACAGGGGTGATTTACTTTTCAGAACCCCGTTCGATCACGCCTCGTCCCGGATCATCTGCAGCAGCTTCGCCCGCGCATACGCCCATTGGCGTTCGATGGTCCGCTCGGCCACGCCATCCATCTCGGCGATCTCCTTGTTGGTCAGCCCGCCGAAAAACTTGAGCGTGATCACCCTCGCGCTGTCCGGGTCGCGCTCTTCCATCCGGTCCATCATCTCATCCACCAGCAGCACCCGCTCGTCTACCGACGGCCCCTCGATGTCGAGGTCCTGGATATCGAGCACCTCCTTACCCTCACCGCGCTTGAGGCTCGCCTTGGCACGCGCCCGGTCGACGAGGATGCGCCGCATCGACTGCGCCGCCGCGCGGAAAAAGTGCGCGCGGTCGTTCCACTTCATCTCCTCCTCACCGGACAACCGCAGCCATGCCTCATGCACCAGGGCGGTCGCCTGCAAGGTCTGCCCTTCCCGTTCGGAAGCGAGCCCACGTGCTGCAAGCGCACGCAACTCGTCATAAACGAGCGGCAACAACTCGGACGAAACCTGCCCGCCATTTTGGCTGGCCGCTTCGAGGATACGGCGGATGTCGTTCAAAGAAGGGTTTCCCATACTTAACCGCGAGTGCGGCGGCTGTCCATCGCCGTCGTTTCAAATGGCAGCATAGCCAGTAGCCAAGTAGCTGGGGCATCTTGCCCCAGTCCGTTGGAGGGGCGTCCCGCCCCTCCGCCTTGCACGTGTTCCAACCAATCCGGCGACGACTCACTTTTTCGCGTCGGGTTTCACGTCGCGACCGCGCTTGTCCAATCGAGCGCAGCCATCGGGTGCGGGTTCGATCGTCGTGCTCGATAGGGTTTCCGGATGCCGTGCTCGGGCTTTCGCACGGTGACCGGTCGCTGCGTCCGGCAAGGGGATCATGGGTTTCTCCCACCGGGCGCAGCACCACTCCTGAACACTCCAAATGGCGGGAAGCCTATCTTGGTGCCGGTCTTCAATCAATCTGCGTCGCGACTCCCATCTGCGCCGCCATCGCCTTGGGCACTCCGAAGTTCACCTGTTGGGAATGTGTATCGACGACCGGGCCGGAAGCGCTGCCCTGATGGAGCACAAGCCGGACATTGTAGTTCTGTCCCGACCGGATGCGCGTGAGAGCCGGCGACTCCACATTCAGGCTCTTGACGGGATAGCTGAACCGCTTGGTCACGCGAATCGGCTGCCCGCTCCCACCGGGATTCTCGAACTCCACCTGAGCCGTATAGGCTCCCGGCTTCAGATCGCGGAACGTATAGGACACCGAGTAGTGAACCTTCCGGGGCTGGCCATGCATCATGAACCCCGCACCCTCGGTCGCCACATGGTTCGAGGTCACGGGATCAGGCAAGGACGAGGAAGAGACACAGGATTGCAGCAATCCGGCAGCGAGGCTCAGCAAAAGTAGTTTCTTCATGGGAAATGGATCTTCCTTGGTTAGGGATTCGGCCCTCTCCGTTCAAGGGAAGAAACGGAACGCCCATCTCTCACACCAGCCGCGGGAGGTTTAAAACAAGCCGCCTTGGGTGAGAACGCTTGAACGCGGCCTCTTCTTCCGCCGCGCCCTGCTGCCGAATTACTTCAACCCGGATGTCGGGTTCGTGCGGGAAAATCCGATTCTTAAACTGAGACTGCCGCCTTGCCCAATTGGCAGCTCAAGGACGAACCCGGTCCCTTTCAAACCCATGTCCCAGCCATCTTCATCTTCTCGTAGGCGCCTCGCCGCCATGCCGATCGCGCTAGGCGCGATCCTGCTCGTCGCAGTGACGGTCAGCGTCATGAACCACCAGCCGGACTCATCCCATGAATCCCCGGCCACGGTGAGATCCAAGACTTCCCGCGACCCACAGACCCCTTCGACACCGGCAGAAGTGGTGCTGCGCCCGCTGCCCGTCTCCCGCAGTAGCGCCACGCACGAGTGGACCGAAGGCGACGCCACCTTGCCCACGGTGATCGAAAAGATCGCTCACAATCCCGACGAGTTCGTCCGGCTTGTCGAGGAGAATGACCGCATCAAAAAGCGTCAGCTCGTTTACCGGACAAAGCCCGCTTGGGACCTCGTCGAGCAGGCGCGCGCGACCGGCGAGCCGGTGCGCCAGCTCACCCTTCCCGGCCTCGATGGGCAGGAGGTTCAGGTGGAAGTGACCAGCGAGAACGTGGACCCGTCCGGACTAAGCGGCACCTTTGGCGGACACGTCGCCGGACACCGGAAGTCACTCGTGACGCTGGCTTTCATTCACGGTCGCGAGGCCTTCACCGTGGTATCGCCCGATGACGGCGTCTTCCTGCAAGGCCACCCGCGCGAGAAGGGCGAGATCCTCGTCGCCAGCTTCGACCCGGAGAAATACCTCACCGTGCCCGGAGCCGAGTCCATCAAAACCCTCCCGGTCATCCCCTCTCCTTCCAAGTGAAAGCTCCCTCCTTGCCCTTTTCCATGCGCACCACGCTGCTTGCTCTAACAGGTCTCCTCTTCATCGCAGCCAGCGGCCCGGCCAAGGCAGCCGCCGAGGCGGATCTGCTGGTGGCCTATGATCAAACGCACGCCTCCGCCGTGGGTGGCCAGGACAATGCGAACGTCCTCGCGCTAAATGCCGTCGCCGGCAGCAACCTCATCAATGAACGCAGCGGCACGGGTGCGCGGGTGCGGATTGTCGGCTACCATCAGGCCTCGCAGTACAGCTACCAGCGCACGTCAAAAGGCGGCTTCGTCGGTTGGATGGCAAACTATGACTCCCGCCTTTCCGACGTCGTGGATGCTGGCAATGCCCGCGGTGCCGACCTCGTGACCTTTATCTGCGTCTCCACCGCCGATGGTGCCGCTGCCGTCGCCCAGCAGCCGGGTCGCTATTCGTGTTTCGATCCCGGGCAATTCTGGTCGGCCATCGTCGCCCATGAACTCGCGGGGCACAACTACGGCTGTGACCACCGCGGCGGGCGGGCCACTCCCGGCTCGAAGACGATCATGATGCACAACTACTGCGAGGGCGGCGGTGCGACTCCGCCCTACTTTTACTCCAATCCTAACATCTGGCTTAACGGGGCAAGATTGATCGGAGAAACAAGCTGCCTCGGCGGCGCGGCAAATGGCGGCGACAATGCGTTTCTGATCAGCAACACCGCCCAGGGCGTGGCCGATAGCTACGGCCGCGTGATCGCCGCACCGAATCTCAGCAGCGTGGTCCGCCGCTGGTCCTTCAATCAGGCGGCTGGCAACGCACCGGCGGGAACCACCGTCACCGACACCGCTTCCGGCTCGGCCCTCGCCACCGTTCAAGGAAGCGGCGCGACCTTCACCGGCACCGGCCTGCGTATCCCCGGCGGCGCATCCGGCAGCGGCGCGGCCTACTTGCAACTGCCCGCCGGCGTGCTTTCCAGCTACACCAGTGCCACGGTCGAAATCTGGGCGAAGACCCTCTCGGTGCAGAACTGGGCACGCATGCTCGACTTCAACAACGGCACCGCCAACTACCTGACCTTGACCGCAGCGCGCGGCACCAATCTCGACGCACAACGCTTCGAATCCATCGTCGGCGGAGCCACGGTCTCGCTCGACAGCGACTTGCCAACGGCCACCGGCGCCCTTCATCACTACGCCATCACCTACACCAGCACCGGCGCGAGCAGCGGGCGCTGGATCTGGTATCGCGATGGCGACGAAATCGCCTTCCTCGATGTCGGCTACGCGCTTTCGTCATTCCCGGACGTGAACAATTGGCTCGGCCGCTCGGCCTACGCGGGCGACGCCTTTGCCAACTGCGAGTACTCCGAGGTGCGCATCAGCAATGTCGCAATGACCCGGGACCAGGTCGCCGCCAATGCACGCCTCGGCCCCAACCGCACCACCACCAGCGCCAATCTCACCGGCGACGATCCGATCGGCCAGACCTCGTTCAACGCCGCAGGCCGTTGGAGCGATGGCCTCGCGCCCAGCGCAGGGAAAACCTACGAGACCTTCGGCTTCCGCCTGCGTACCCCGGCCGATGGCACCTCGCGCACCTTCGCCGGCCAGTCGCTGAAGCTCACCGGCGGCGGCATCACCTGGAAAGGAACCAGCAACAACACCATCACCGCAAACAACCTCACCCTCGCTGGCACCGATGGCGAGATCCTCAATGCCGGCTCGGGCACTTTCACCCTCGCGGGCACGCTCAATGCGGAGGCCGCTGAGACCCTCGTGCGAGCCGCCAATGGACCCATCAATCTTGCGACGAACCTCAGCGGCAATGGCTCACTTCTCTGCGTCAACAACACCGTCACCCTCAGCGGCACCAATACCACCTTCACCGGCAAGATGAAGGTCGGCGACGGGCGTTTCAGCGGTCTCTCGATCAACTCGGAAGCCCGCCTCGGTGCCAACCCCGCCTCCTTCACCGCAGACCAACTCACACTCAACCGCGGCATCCTCTACACGACCGCCAACACCATTCTCGACGACGCCAACCGCGGCATCCGCATCGGTGCCAGCGCGGGACTCTTCAATGTTGCTCCCGGCACCACCCTGACCGTCGCCGTGCCGCTATCCAGCGACTCCTCCGGTGCCGCGTTGCAGACCGTTCCGATCTTCCCGAACCCCGTGGCCGGCATCCTCATCAAGGAGAACACCGGCACGCTCGTCCTCACCCATCCGAACAACTCGCACGTCGGCGAGATGGTCATCAGTGGCGGCGTGCTGCGACTGGATGGAGCCGGTCGCTTCAACAATGGCGACACGCCCATGCCCGTCGTTATCAATGCCACACTCGATCTCAATACCACCGCCAACCAAGCCTTCGCCGGCGCGCTCTCGGGCAACGGCACCTTCATCAAGAACAACACCGGCACCACGACACTCTTCGCCGCCAATACCTTCTCCGGCAGCGTCACCATCAATGGCGGCACGCTCTTCGCGAATGCCGCCAACGCCGCGACCGACCGGGCACTCAGCTACGTCAGCGGCGTCACCGTCAACAATGGCGGGACCCTGCGCACCAGCGCGAACGCACTCTTCGGCTGGGACGGCACGCAAACCAAACCCATCACCGTGAATGCCGGCGGCACCATGACGACCAGTGCCGCCAATATCGATGTGAACGTCGGCACCGTCACTCTCAATGGCGGCACCCTCGCGGGGGCTGCCAGCCCTGCCTGGGGATCATGGAACTTCAAGCGGGTGACCGGCGGCAAGCTGGTCGCGACCGACAACTCCACCGTCACCGCGGCCAACGTCGGCCTTGGCACCAATAACACCGTCGAGGTCTCGGCCGGGAAGACCCTCACCTTCAGCGGCACCATCACCGACCTCACCAATGAAGGCGTCTCCGCACTGGTGAAAAGCAACGGCACCGGCACCCTGCTCCTGAGCAACACCAACACCTACACCGGTCCCACCACGATCAACGCCGGCACGCTCCACCTCACCGGTTCCCTCGCCGCCGCCAGCGCGGTGACCGTCGCCAACGCCGCGACTCTCAGTGGCTCCGGCACCGTCAATGGCACCCTCTCCTTCGCCACCGGAGCCATCCATGCACCGGGCAATCCCGCCGGCACGCAGACGGTCGGCGGCGCCCTCTCTTATGATAACGGCGCGCGCGTCCGCTGGAGCCTGCCTTCTAACAGCGACCTCGTCGGCACCGCCAATCGCATCACCGCCGGGACCGTGAACGTCACCACCGGTGCCGTCATCGACCTCATCCTCAATGCCGCCGGCAGCACGGTGAACTTCACCGACAGCTTCTGGACGCAGCCGCACACCTGGAACATGCTGAGCGGGTCTAACAAGACCGGCGACTTCGCCCTCGGCACCATCACCACCGATCCCGGCGGCCGCGCGGTCGTCGACTACGGCACCTTCACGTTCCAGCAGAGTGCCACGGCGGTGTCCGTCGTCTTCACGCCGAACTCCGAGGTCGGCACCTCCCCCACCGACCTCTGGCGTCAGACTCACTTCGGTGCCGAGTGGGACAATCCCGCCGTCTCCGGCGACACACTGGACGGCGACAAGGACGGCCTTCCAAACCTCGTCGAATACGCGCTCGGCTCAGATCCGAATGACTCGGACACCACCGTCTCGCCGCAGGTTTCCCAGGTCGGCAACAAGCTCCGCATCGCCTTCCGCCGCAATACCGCAGCCGATGACATCACCATCTCCGTCGTCGCCGCGGACGACCTCGCCGGCTCGTGGACACCCATCGCCACCAGCACCAATGGCGAGCCCTTCGCCGCCGTCGCCGCAGGCGCCACCGTTCAGGAAACCGGTGAGCCACCGCTCAAGTCCGTCCAAGCCGAGGACATCCATCTGATTCCCGACCCCGACCACCCGAAGCGCTTCATGCGCGTCGAAGTCCACCGCTAACGCCCGCCCCTTGACCGCGGCGCAGCCGCCCTTGGACTGCTGCGGTCATCCGCAGCTTTCCGAATGAACGATAAGGCCATCCACTCCGGTGGCATGCAGCGATCCCGACCAGGCCGCTCCATCCGAGAAAACGGCTAGGCCCACCATTCGCTCAAAAGCTGCGAATGATCGCAGCAGTTGAAGGCCCCCGGCGTTCACTCGACAAAGCCGCCCCGACACGACAACGCCCGGCGTGGTGATTCACGCCGGGCGCGTCTGAATGCTTGGCGGCGACCACCTTGGTGCTTTTCGCCTTCGAGCGCCGGCATCCGAGAGTCCCTCCCGGATATGCGTGATTTGACCAGTCAAACACGCCCTCCATTTCACTTTGCACTCCTCAATGGGGCCAATCAGCCACGTCGAAAAAATTTCCGTTTTCGGGTGTCGGGTTCTGACGGGCGTTTCCGCTCCTTTCGATACTGGAACCCTCCGGCGCAATCGCGCCGCTCCACCATTTGAAACCCAATTAAACGATGAAGAACCAAATGTTCCGTCTCGCCGATCTCCGGATGTCCTATGCCACCTACCTCCGCCTCGGGCTCGGTTTTTCCATGGTGGGAATCGCGACCCAAAGCGCCTACGCCGATGCCACTTGGGTGGGCGACACCAGCCAGAATTGGGGCACCGCCGCGAACTGGAGTTCCGATCCCGCGAACCCTTCGGGCAATTTCTTCATCAACACCGCCGCCGTGGGAGTCTTCCCCGTCATCAGCGCCAATTCACCGTTCACTCCGGTGGACCTCATGATCGGCAGCGGCACCGGAATCACCGGTCGCCTTGATCAGACCGCCGGCACCGCCGCGACCGGCAGTGGCAACTGGACCTTCGTCGGCCGTACGGGAGGAACGGGAATCCTCAACGCATCCGGCGGCACCTTCACCACCGGCCAGCTTTATGTCGGCGGCGGGCCATTCAATGGCGGGGGAACCGGCACGGTCACGATCAATGGCGGTGCCATCACCGCGAGCAACGCCGGCGATGGCGGGGATGGCAGCGGTGGCAATATCGGGCTCGGCCTGGATTCCGGCAGCAACGGCACCATCAATCTGCAAAGCGGTTCTCTCACAGCCTCCACCGGCGAAATCCGGATCGGCCTCGATGGGGGCGCAACCGGCCTCGTGAACCAGACCGGGGGAACGGCGGGCTACGCCGGTTATGTCGGCATCGGTCGCTTCGGGAATGGTACCTACAAACTTTCCGACGGCGTCGTGAATGCCGCCACCGGTTTTGGCTTCACCACCATCGCGGGAAGCGGCGGCTCCACCGGCCTCCTGGAGGTAAGCGGCGGCACCTTCAATTCCTCCACCGGCGGCATGATCGTCGGCGAAGGTTGGACGGGGACTGGCACCGCGGCGGGAACCTTGACCGTCTCGAATAGCGGCGTCGTGAACGTCGGCACTCACAACCTGCGGCTCGCGGTAGGCTCGATCGCCACCGGCACCGTCAATCTCAATGGTGGCACCCTTCAGGTCGGAATGGTTTCCAAAGGGGCCGGCACCGCCAATTTCAACTTCAACGGCGGCACGCTCAAGGCCAGCGGCAGCAGCACCACGTTCATGACCGGGCTGACCCAGGCCTTCGTCGATCCCCTGGGCGCGGTCATCGATTCCAACACTTTCGACATCACCATCGGCCAGGATCTGCAGAACGGCGGCGGAGGCCTCACCAAGAACGGCGCAGGCATCCTGACCCTCTCCGGAGCCAACGTCTTCACCGGTGCCAGCACGGTCAACACCGGCACCCTGGCATTCACCGCCAAGCAGTCCTCCATCGGCTCCCTTTCCGTGGCAGCCCCCGCGGGACTCAGCATCAAAGCCTTTGATACCACCACCACGCCTCTCCTTTCCACCTCCCTCGGACTGGCAAGCGGCAGCACCCTGACCTTCGACTTCAATTCGCTCAACTACAGCGCCTCCACCCCGCTGATCTCCACCGGTGCCCTGACCGCCAGCGGCACGGTGGGCGTCAACATCCTCAACGGTGGCAATCTGCCGTCCGGAGCACACCAGTTGATCGGCTACTCATCGTTCGGCGGCGGCGGCACCTTCACCGGCGCACCGTTCAGCTTGGGTACCCGCAGTAGCGGCACCCTGGCCCAAGCCGGCAACACCCTGACCCTGAACGTCACCGCGAACTCACCCAAGTGGACCGGCCTCGACAGCGGCAACTGGGTGGTGGGCAACACCGGTGCCGCCAAAAACTGGCGACTGATCACCGGCGGAGCCACCACCGACTACATTGAGGGAGATGTCGTGCTCTTCGACGACTCGGTGACCACCGGCACCACCGACGTCAACGTCTCCGCCGCAAACGTTAGCCCCGCGGCCACCACCTTCGCCAACTCGTCCAAGAGCTACACCCTCGGCAGCACCGGCGCCTTCGGCATCGCGGGCACCGGTCCCCTGACCAAGAGCGGCAGCGGCTCGCTGGTCATCACCAATGCCAACACCTACACCGGGCTCACCACCATCGAGAACGGCGCAACGCTCACCCTCGGCGACGGCACCACCGGTCACGACGGCACCATCTCCGGAACCAGCGGCGTGGCCAATGAGGGCACCCTCGCCTACAACCGCTTCGGCACGAGCACTGCCAACTACGTGATCAGCGGCAATGGCGCGGTCACCAAGAGCGGACCGGGCACCCAGATCCTCGGCGGCGTGAACTCCTACACCGGCGGCACCACCGTCAATGCGGGCACACTGCAGATCACCACCACCGCGGGCGACGCCAATACCGGCGCCATTGCCTTGGGCGGCAGCACCTTCCAGATAAACCTCGGAGCAGCCGCGGACTTTACCTACGCCCCGCTGATCACCCTGAACGCTGCGTCCACCCTCAGCAATGCGGCCGCCGGCTCGGTCGCGAACCTGAACGGCCAGATCTGCTTCACCGGCACGCTGAACGGCAACAACCACGCGCTGAACATCGCGAACACCGGTCTCGCCCGTTTCTACCTGAACGGCACGCTCAATGATGTGAGCCAGATCAACGTCGTCTCCGGCGCGATGGGATTGGACATCAACGTCCCCGCTGACCGCGGCACCGCCCCGATCGATATCGCCAGCGGCGGATCGCTGTGGTTCTACGGCAATAATGCCAACCCCATCGTAAACAACCTCACCTTCCATGGCGGAGACGGCGTTGGTGCCAAGGGCGCACTCTATTACGAAGGGGGAAACCCGGCCCCGGCCGCCTTCACCGGCACGGTCAATCTCGCCAGCGGGACCACCACCACCGGCGTCGCCTTTGCCGACGACTTCATCACCCTTGATGGCGTCGTGAGCGGTCCCGGCGGCTTCAATGTCCTCAGCGGTGGACTCGCCCTCGGCGGTGCCAACGACTACACCGGTGGAACCACCGTCACCTTGGGACGAGTGCTGGCGAAGAGCAGCACCGCCTTCGGCACCGGCGCGGTCAGCACTGCCGCAGTCGCGGGCGTGCAGGTGCAGTTGGGCAACGGAGTGAATGTCGCCAATGCCCTTACCCTTGGCGGCTCCAGCTTCACCGCCCAAGGTACGCTTCATGTCCCGACCGGCGATGCCACCTACTCCGGCGCGATCAACATCCCCGCGGACACCACCATCGGCGGCCACTTCGCCACCGGCGGTGGAACGCTCACCGTCGCCGGCGCCGTCACCTCGTCCGTTCCGGTCAAGGTTCGCAACGGCATCGTGGCATTCACCAATCCCGCCAGCAGCTACGCCGCCCTCGCAGTCCAGCAGGGAACCGTAAAGGTGGGCGCGAACAACGCCATCCCCACCGCCGCCACCGTGGATATCGGTGCCAGCGGAGCAGCCATCCTCGACCTGGCGGGCTTCAGCCAATCCCTGGCCGGCCTGACCAAGGGGGCCAACGCCGCCACCGTTACCAACAGCGGCGCCACCGACTCCACGCTGACCACCACCGGCACCACCACCTTCAATGGTGCGATCCAGAATGGCCCCACCCACAAGACCGCACTCACGGTCGGCGGCGGAGCCCTCACCCTCGGCGGTGCCAATACCTTCACCGGCAACGTCACGGTCAATACCGCCCTGACCCTCGCCGACAATGCCCAGCTCCGCTTCACCCCGGGGCCGCCTAGCCTGACCAACTCCATCGGTGGCGCGGGCACCCTCACCCTCGACGGCGACTTCGTCATCGACCTCGCCGGCGCAAGCATCGGCAACGGCAACACCTGGACCTTGGTCAACCTCGGCTCACTCACCGAAACCTTCACCGACAACTTCAGCGTCGTCGACTTCACCCAGAGCGCCAACGTCTGGACCAAGGTGGACGGAGCCAACACCTGGAAATTCAGCGAAGCCACCGGCGTCCTTACCCTCACCATCGGATCCAATGGTTACTCCAGTTGGGCGACTGCTCTAAGCCTCACCGCCGGTGTGAACGACGGTGTCGCACAGAATGCCGACAATGACGGCTCCGAAAACGGCACCGAATACATCCTCGGCGGTCACCCGCTCAACGGCAGCAACAATCCGAAGATCTACTCCATGATCGCCGACAGCGAGGACGTTGGCAGCGAGAAGGAGCTGATCATGACCATCGCGGTGCCGCAGGGCACACCCGCCTTCCCCGCAGGATCGCCGACCTCATCGGTCAACTTCGAAGGCTTCGGCATCACCGTCCGCGGCACCACCGACCTCGTCACCTTCCCAGTCACGGTCAATCCCGTCACCACGATCATCCCGGCCGGTGCCCCCAATCCACTGGTCCAAGGCGGCGTCACCTACGAATACCGCTCCTTCAGCCTCGGCGGATCGAATGGCACCACCAGCAAGGGCTTCCTGCAGGTGACCGTGACCAATCCCTGACGTCCACCAAGCCACCGGTGTTTCCCTCGGAAAAGCTCCGAGAGTTGCACCGGGCGCGCTCGCCCTTTACCTCCCCAAAGCCCGTCTGCCTCGAGTCAAATCGGAGACAGACGGGCTTTTCCGTGTCCGGTTCCAAGCCGCCCCGCCACCCGGAAGGAGCCCCCCCGCAACCCGGGAGCGCCGGTCTTCAGACCGGCCCGAACGGTCCTTCAAAGCCGACCTCCAGCCCCCCGCTCCCGGCACACAATCCCGAGCCCACCCCAGTGGTCGGAGAGCCGGACTGCGCGCAGCCCTGCTGCCGCCCGAAGCCAGCAGCCCTGCTGCGGGGAAGCACCAGATGCTTTCCCCCCAGGATCACAGGTCCGCATCGTGTACCTGCCCAGAGCAAGCGCAAGAAAGGCACCCGAGACGTCACCGCCCACTGGGAACGCGGGATTTATCCCAATGCCTTTAAGGATTGGACGCACGGAGAGGGAACCGAGGATCAGGTTGAATGGATTTACCGCCGATTGCACGGATAGCACGGATGGATAAAGTGGCACCGAGAGCGATGCCGGGAGCTTGGAGGTATCTGGCCTGCCAGTTTCCATGTCTCTTATTATCAGCGCTATCCGCGTAATCCGCGGTCATGCTTTTTTCCAATCCTTAAAGGCATTGGGATTTATCCCGCCCGGCAAATCCGGCAAACCCACCACCTACTGCGGGGAAGCACCGGATGCTTTCCCCTCAGAGGATCACAGGTCCGCATCGCATGTTTGGGCATCGAGGAGCGTTCAGGCCGGTCTGAATACCGGCGCTCCCGGGGGAGATCGCTTTCCCCACTTGGCGACCTTGGCGACTTGGCGGTTCATCCCCTCCTCCACCGACCTCGCTCCCAGCACCGACCACACCGACCACACCGACCACACCGACCACACCGACCACACTGACCACACTGACCACACTGACCACACCGTCCTCACCGCTCCATCCACCCCCGCCTTCCTTGGCGAACTTCGCGTCTTGGCGGTTCACCCCTCTTCCTCCGACCTCCGACCTCCGACTTCCTCCCCTCACCTCCCCGCCTTCTCCTGCACGTACCCCAGCGGCGAAACCTGATCCCGGTACACCTCACCCGCCGGCGTCAACGAGTTATCCTTCCGCTTGAGCTCCCGCACTTCCTCCACCCAGTTGTAAAGCGCGTAACGCTCCACAAACGGCGTCTTGTCCAGCATCTCGATCATCTCCCGGATCGCATCCCGCTGCTGCTTGGCATCCGGGTCCGGCGCGGTCGTCCAGTTCGCCCCGTTGTTCCACTCCGTCACCCATAGCGGCCGCTTCGTCCGCTCATGGATGCCCTTCAGGAAGTCATGGAACTGCTGCGCCGCCCCCTTCGCATCACCCGGATTCGGATGCGCCCGGTAATAGTGCACCGCCACGAAATCCACCCGCAGCCCCGCCGCGTCCGCCTTGTCCATGAATTGATACAGCCAGTTCAACCCGCCATCCGATGTCGATGGCGAACCCAGCCGCAGCCCCGTCTTCAACAACTCCGGCCAACCCTGGATCGCCTCATCCACCGACATCTTCGCCTGGTCCGCCTTGTCCGGTTCATTGAAGCCGAGCAAGTGCAGCGACCCCCGCGCCTTCCAATCCTGATTCAGCCCCGGCCAATAGCGCTTCTGCTTGATCGGCACATACTCCATGTCCGCCGAGGAATTCGTCGAAATGTTCCAGTCGTAGAACCACCCGAGATTCAGCCCCTGGTGAATCCCGCCCGCGATCCCCTTCTTGTTCGTCCACCGCCACGGGAAGACCCGCAGAAAGCCGATCCCCTGATCCAGCCCCGCCGGCAGCGACGAGACCTCCAGATCGTGATCTTGCGCCACATAGTTCCGGCTCACCCCCGTGCCATCCTTGTTCTGCGCGATTGTCGCCATGTAGCCGCGCTTCAGGCGGAATGACCCCACCGCCATCCCCTCGATCACCGCCTCCTGATCATGGCACTTCAGCGGCATCGCCGCCCCCGTACAACCCTTCGCCAGGAACACCGTCATCGCCGGGAAATCCGCCCCATGCGGGATCACCACCGCCCCCGCCCCATACTGCGACACCCGCACATTCTTCCCCAGCTCCGCCGGCGAACCATACACCCGGATCTTCTCCAGAAACTCCGCCGACACCTTCGACGCCGGCACCTGGTCGAAGACCAGCCACGCATCTGGCGACGTGAAATTGAACCCACCCGCCAACAAGCTCACCGGCTCCGTCACGTGCAATTCCGACCCGCCCCCCAGCTCCACCACCTTCTCCCCCGGCTTCGCCAGCGTCCCCGCCTTGTAACCGCCCTTCGTCGTCAACGCCGTCTGCTTCGGAAACGAAAACGGCCGCCCATTCCCCGCCTCCATCTCGAACAAAAACACCTGATCCTCCGGACTGAACTTCTCGATCGCAAAGTCCTTCCGCACTCCACCCGTCCCCTGCAACGTCACCGCCCCCTTCACCATCCCCACATACTCCGCCTCAAACGGCGCCGCACTCCCCACCAGCGCCCAAGGCCTCGGAGCCGCGGAAACCGAGTTTAAAAGTCCAAGCAAAGCCGGAACCACCACGGCGAAGCGGAAAAATCGAGAAGCATTGGGTTTCATGAAATGAAGTCAGGGAAAACGGGAAGCAACGCAGACGGCACGATGCCACCACCGCACCGCCCGGCTGCGAAACCTTGCACTGCCCCAGAAGTTGCCGCGCCCACCCTTTCGTGGGGCTTCGTGAGTCACAGCCGCGAATCCAGCGCACGGCGAAGAAGTAACGAGATTTCCCAGCAGAACCCGACAGAAACCTGACCAAACCCCTCTTATCGCGCCACCCGCACAGTCTTTCTCGAGAATGGGGGAATCCGGTTTTGATTCAATAGTCGAACGTAACTTCGGCCCCGACCAAAATTAGAGAGCAGGGCAGTCCTCCAATTCTAGCTTGCGCAGAGCTCTATTAGCCTCTTGTAGCAGATCTGCAATTCTCCCCAATTGGCCGGCCTGAGGTGACGACCCCTCCATCGAACGCAATTCCTCGGCCAAACTATCGATGGCAGCGTGCAATTTACCTCTCAGAATTCGGCGAGCGCGAACAGCAACAGCGAAAGGGCGATTCAGCGCAAGCTGCTCAATCATGTAAGCGGCGGGATCTTCCTTGGCAGAGAAGCTCCCACAATTCTCCACATGAAAATAAAGTGTCCGCTCAGATTCAAATGGATCAATATAACCCACCCCTTCGAAATGGGTTAGACCTCCCAATTTGTCCATAGGCCAGTCGTCGCGCTTCTTTCCATTGCAACTTCGGCAGGCAAGGAGAAGATTTGCCGGATCGTCTTCCAACTCAGGGAAGTAACGTTCGGACTTCGGCCTGAAGTGATCCAACTCCATCGCGGCATGACCACCGAACGAATTACAGTGACAGTCACAATAAACACACCTGAAAGCACAATCTTCGGATATCTCGTCTTTATATTTTCTATAACTATAAATCCGAGACACACCCACATAATTCGTCCGGCGGGAGATGATGGGAAAAAATTTCATGAATGGGTCGACCTGCGAACTTTCTCAACCTCTTCTAGAAGACGTTGGATTTCTCCCATCTTCTCCTGAACTGCTTCTGTATTCGCTTCCTCAGCGGCTTCAGTGACGATATTTCGGGCAGTTTTGAGCGTTTCGTATTCGGCGAGTTCATCTGCCTGCAACTCCCCTCGAAGCTTACGCGGCAAGAGATCCCTAAAGCGCTGTTGATCTGATGAAAGGGCATCATGGTATCGCCCGACGTCCCTGAGAAACTGACGGCGAAATCTCAGCGATGTTGGACTGTCGAGAAGCAGCGAAGTCTTCGCGACTACTGCTTCCGCATTCCCAGCCTCCTCGGACTCCAATTCACCCTGAATCGGGTGAGCTGTAACCAGATAAAGAGGCAGCTCAGGCAAAATTCCGCGAAGGAAGCTCGCCAACCTGACCCCCGTGTAACCCGATATCTCACCCGATTCGTCAAGGTTCTGATCAATAAAGATCGCCGCTACCGGCAAATCATGAATGTGATCGAGATATCGGCCAATATCTTGCTCCAACGGCAACTCCTGCACTTCAAAGTCCGGCTCGAACAAAGCACGAAGCTGCATCCGAAGATCCCTACGGCCCTCCGGGATATCATCCAAATAATAAATTATCGGCTTCATGGGATTTAGATCTGACGAATTGGAGCTTTGATTTCAAACCGAGCTCCACCTAACTCGCCTTTCGCAATGACAGCAATGGAACCGCCGGCTTCTTCCACAAACGATTTCACAAGAGTCAGCCCAAGCCCCGTTCCTTCTTGTTTACCTTGGTGATCCCTTTTAGTCGAAAATCCAGCTCGAAATATATTACCTTCCGTTCCCGCCTCTAAGCCAACCCCGCTATCCTCGAAAACAAAAACAACAAATCCGTCATCTTGATCGATTGACAACCTAATCATCCTCTCCGACGAGACCTTTTGACGGAGCGCCCATAGAGCATTGACCATAAGGTTCGTGATAACGCACTCCCATTGAACTGTCCGCCCTTGGACTGGCAGCGGGATGAATTCTTTCCATGATCCCTGAATATCCGATGGCTCGACTTTGATTCCTGAACGGACAAGCGAATCACGGAATGTCGAAACGGTTCGATGAACCACCTCTACCAGATCGGCCGGAGGTTCAGTTCGCTTCCAAGGGCGAACAGTATCGAGAGCGAATCTTGCAAACGATTCCAAGCGCATCACACCTGCTTCGAGAAGTTCAACCGTCTCCAGTTTCTCCTCCTCGGATGAAAACAGTGAGTCGTTCGGATTCTTGATTAGCCTTCGAAGTTCCGCCATTTTCTGGCGAACGCTCCCCGCATCTCCTACTCGCTCGTGCCCAAAGTAGGCAGCCATGATACCAAGGGATGCAAGACTGCGTACCATCTCAGCCTCCTCGCGGAGATCGGCGACCTCCGCCTCGTGACTTTTTTCAATTGCCGAAACCTCTATCCGAGCAGCTTGAACTGCGTGAAGTGCCACCTCTGCTGCTGCAGGAGGCGATTCCTGCCCATCAGCCCCACTACTAACAGCTAAAGCCAATTGTGCCACGGCGTCTTCGGCGCGGGCCAAAGCGTTCTTAGGATCGCTCAGAGGATCGACCTTGGCTTTCTTGGGTTCGCGCGGGTTCTGCTTCTGGTAGTCCTCGCTCGCTATGGCCTCAAACCAACTGACAACCTTTTCAGCGAATGCTGTAAGATCAAAAAGCGCCTCGTTTTCGGAGAGTCCTTCACGATTGGTCTGATCTTTAAGATTGGGGTTGGTGACCTGGGATATCAATATCGCGCCCACTGCTTGATGATAAGCCAGCTTCCAACTTTTGCGCGATCTAGCTGCTGGATTGAGGCTTCTTCGCATCGCGAGCCTCAACCAGTCGTTGGCACCACTCGGATCGCCATACGGCTTCACACGGAATCCGTCGCGATAAATCCTAATGCCGCGGTTAGCACTCAAGAAGCTCCTAACGTTTGCCGACTGATCTGAGTCTTCAGATCCACTTCCTTTCGCCTGCACAAAGACATGCATAAGGAAGCGTACGGGACCACATTTGCTGGATTCAGCAATTGCCCCTCCTTCTTTTGTGCCATGGCTCATCCATTCCCGCCATGGGATCGGTGCCTCAGCTAGTTTGTATTCGCGCTTATGCTGGGCTGAGGACATCGTAATCGACACTTTCTCACCAGCCGCCCCCTGTTCAGTGATTGATGAGACTATTTTCGCCTCTACCTTCCAAGTCGCCTGATCGAGAAGATCGTCTGGCGCTAGAACGTCACCATCCACTCCAACCAAATGTAAGCCGGTTTCTATTTCGATCGAAAAGTCCGCCCGGTCCGCGAATGGAGAAAGTACCAACGAAAGCTCGTTCGACAGTTCGGTCAGGCGCTCCTTGTTCCAAATGTCCTTCAATCCTCGAAGGATCATTCGCGTACCATGAGAAAAGTCCGCCTCATCACCAGAGATTGGATCAAAATCGAGATGGTCCAGCGAATAGATTTCGTGAGCAATCGTTTCCAATCTCTGCCCACGAGCTTGATACCGGTCCCACTGAATATCCAATTCCACCGCCGACGGCTTCAGGTTTGAGAACAATTCGGGCTGCTTTTCCTCCTCGGAAGACAGCTTTCTGCGGGTTTGTAACGTTGTCCGCTGGCAGAGTCGGTCAAGCCCGAGACGCCCGAGACCCTTTTCTCCCGTCTGAACCCTCCCAGCTTTCGAAAAGCGAGAGTCCTGTTTATTCGTTGTGCCAATGCAAAGCCAATGATCGCGCAATTCATCTTCGGTCATACCGTGACCGTTATCCGAAACGACAAGAGTAGCGTCCTCTGTCCCGAGGCCCGTAAATTTGAGTTTCACTCTACGAGCGTCGGCATCATAGGCATTCTTTACCAGTTCAACGATTGCCGTATTGGAGCTGGCAATGCTCTCGCGCCCCAGTTGCATCGCAACTCGGGCGCTTACTGAGAACGCAGCAGGAGCCAGCGAAATTCGCGCCGGCCCTTGACGATTGGTTATGGACAACTGACTACTCATCAAGCAGGCTGATCAAAGCTATTTAGAGGTATTTCCCTAACTGATCCGACGGTCAGATGTCTACATCGGATCCGTTGGTCGAGAAACTCGTTCACTCCTTGAGTGTGGAACTCAGCCATAAGCGAACGACAGGCGGCGACGGATTTGTTGTGCGGCTCGCAGACTATAAGATGATTCTCCACTGCAACAGGCCTTTTGCCGAGAATGACTGTAGCAGCAGCCCGATACCTGTCGCCGGGGCGCGAAGTACGACGGATCACAACAAATGGCGGTTGGTAGGCCTTACCGGAATGCCGCCGTTTCTCCACAATGCGGGTGACCTCCGTTCCAACAGGAATATTCCGAGGGTGAATATAGCGGCGGAGCGGCCCGCGTTCTTCATCGCGATGCGGAACAACCCGGCCAACGTGGACATCGAAAAAGTCGGCGATGGTCGTGCAAGTTACGGGAGGAGGAGTCCACCTACACGAAGCAGGAGTTCTGTTGTCAGCTTGGACGGAAAGATCGAGTAAGAACACGTCCACATCGGCACTATCGTCGAAGATCCCATACGGTTGAACAAGGTGGATCTTTGCAACTTCACACACTCGCTTGCGCCACTGCTCTGTAAATGAACCTGAGCGAAGTACTTCCGGCAGAATCGCGAGCATCCTAGTTCCTGACTTGGCTCGTTCGAGGGCCGCAACAACGAATGCAGCGGCCCCGGTAATTCGACCTCCCGCCCACTCGCAACCTAGCGCCGAGGCAACTTGTCCAAAGGGGGGATTTAGCAGCAGATGGGAAGCTCGGCTGTAAAGATCAGTTTCCTTTAGGCCGTCCGCCACGCGAATGTTGGGAAAGAACTCGCTTTCTGAGGCTTCTAGGCGTTCTTGGGATTTATGTCGCTGGCGTGCAAGTAGAACGAGTCGCATTCTCGCACCGTCAATGAACTCACGGTGAAGATCCGTCCCCGTGAGCTGTTTACTCCACTGGCGCAAAGTGTTCGGCAGCGTATCGCAAAGAGGAAGTTTCCTAGCCGCTGCCACCAAGAGGTCTCCCATACCACAGGTAGGGTCGTAGAAAACGCTCTTCGCACCAAATCCGGAACAAGTTCCAATCAATTTTGAACTCAACTCGGTTCCCGTGAAGAAAGCTCCAAATTTCCTACGAATCTCCACTGGAGCAATGCGCCGAAGTTCGACACTCGCTTGACCATTCAATGCGGCATCAACGCGGTTATTCCATTCTGCATCCCCATTCGAGTCCCCCACCAGACGCCTCAATCTGGAAAGGTAGGCAGCATAGTCGCGAAATGGACTAGGTTTGGCTCTTTTCAGCGCGGCGGTCATCCTCTGCCCATTGTCGAAATTAACGCGGCTCAGTCCAATTCAACCTTTGGTATCGAGCACAAACCAATATTGAGGAGCTTCTGCCGGAGTCGCGGGCAATCAAAACAGGGTCACCGACTCCCCTCGGAGGCATCCAACGCGCCTTTTTCTCCGGCCGTTAGCCCCCCTTGATGCGCCGCGCCAGCTTCCTCCTCATCAAGCCCTTCCAAATAGAGCAACGTCCCCGCGACGACGAACACCGGCAGGAACAGCACATTTAGGAATGGCACTAGCGCCGCCACGGCGACGACCGCACCTAGTCCCATCATCCCCTTGGGATGACTGCGTGCGAGCGCGATGCGGTCGGAAAGCCCCCGCGCTGTTCTGCCGGCGGGGATGGTGAAGAACGAGAAGCCCATGACGAAGGAACTCCACAGGAAGACGAGGATGGGGCCGAAGACGGGGATGATGCCGAGGATCATCACCGGCACCGTGAGCACCAGCAAGATCACCGATTGCAGGACGCTCAGGGAGGTGGATTTCAGAAAGCCACGAAAGCCCGCGGGATCGGGGACGAACTTTCCCCGGTCCTTTTCCACCGCGGCGGAGACGTAGTCCTGGAAGGGACTGGAGAGCAGCAGGAACATCCACGCAAAGGTCCACCCCAACACGAACAGCATCCCGATCGCCGCGAAGGCCTGGATGCCGGTGACCATCCAGCCCGCCTGGGCCCACTGGGGGAGCCACCCGCCAATCCGGTCCTTCATCCAGCCGAAGGCGAACCAGAACACGAGCACATCCAGCAGCAAGGTGATCAGGAACGGCGGAATCAGCCACAGCAAGATCCCCGGCCGCCGCCGAACGATGCCAAAGGCCGCAGGCACCGCACGAACACCGTGCGCAAAAGAGAGCGGCGAAGGTCGCGGAGGACCGGCCACAAGGGAAGAGGGAGGAGAAGCCATCAATCCCCGATCCTCCAATCAGCCGCCGGGGCGTTGAAGTATAAAAACGGCCGTCTTCTCAACCCACGGGGCTAAGGCCTTTTCTTAGTAGGCGCATTGGTAACAATGCGGAAGCACGGGAACGGCCCGCTCGTGGAACCGCTCCGCCCTGCCACCAACGCGTCTACACGAACGGCGTTTCGTCTTCATCGTAGGCGCATTGGTGACAATGCGGAAGCACGGGAACTGCCCGCTCGTGAGACCGCTCCGCGCTTTCACCAGCGCCTACGCTAAATGCGGTCACATCGGCGGAACGAACTCCGCGCGCCCGGATTCCGCAGCCTTGCCTCCGCGTTCCTCTGCGGCCTACGCACCTTTGCTGTTGATCCCCACGTCAGGTAATCGCTTGAATTCGCGATACTGAACTAACCGTGAAGTGTCTCCCTATCCGGCTCGCCCTCGCCGCCCTCCTGTTCTTCATCCCCGGCACGCTCACGGCCAATCCCGTATCCGATCCAACGGCGGGACTTGCCAAAGGCATCGGGATGGCGGTCGTAGTCTTCGCCCTGGCCGCCGAAGTCGCCCTCACCTCGACCGTCGCAATCTGGCTCTGCCGGATCGGGCACCGTCCTCCGCTGGTCATCGCCTTCGCCCTGCTCAATGGACTGAGCTATACCGTCTTCATCCGGATGATCTACCCGCGGACCGGAATGATCGTCCTCATCGAATTGCTAATCTGGATTGTCGAAGCGTTCGGCATGCTCGTGATCACGGACCGGCTTTCGGACAAGCCGCTCACGCCAAAGCGAGCGCTGGCCATCTCCTTCGCGGGCAATCTCCTCTCGTTCCTGATCGGCTACGGAGTTTAAGCGGATCCCCCATTGCTCTCACGCCGGCCACTCGCTCTGCAGCTCCCACTCATCCCGCCACTCGACCACCGGCAGCCCGTGCTTGAAAACCACCGGCAGCCACACGTAGCGACCATCGATCGCGTTCCCCGGCCGCCAACGATCCGCCATGTAAATGAACGCATCCCTTCTCCCCGCCACCGGCAAGACGAAGGCCGGCTGCGATTCGAAGCTATTCGCGATCTGCGCCCCACTGCCCAGGCACGGATTGCCATGCTCCTCCCACGGCCCCCAGATCGATGGCGCGGAGCTGAGCCGAGCCGTATTCGGCGTCCAGCCGGTGCAGTCCGAGGTGAAGAGCCAGTAGCGGCCATTCCACTTCATCATCGCCGGGGCCTCGTGGAATCGGCCGGGAAAGATCCGGATGTAGCGGCCCGCCGGTTGCGTGAAGGTCTCATCCAGCAGCGAAACATGCAGCGTCCCATTATTCTCGGAGGCGTAGAGGTGATACGCGCAGCCATCGTCATCGACGAATAGGGTCATGTCCCGCGCCATCTGCCCGACGGCGAAATCGCGGCGGAAGACAACGTTCTTCGGATACCACGGAAACGGCGCACCGCCGAGACCCAGCGCCGCCAGCTCGCACTCCTCCGAATCTGTTAGAGGATGCTTCCACTCCTCCGGCAAATTCTCCGGCCACACCCCGGCATTCTGCCTCAGGCTGTGAAGAAAGCGATACGGACCGCCCGGCGCATCGGCAATCGCCACCGCACTCCGCGCCCCGCCATAGCCACCGCCCATCGGCTCTAGGTGGAACCACATCACAAACTTCCCCGTGCGCGTGTTATAAATCACCTTCGGCCGCTCAAGGATGCAGCCCGTCGGAATCTCGCTCCCCGGCGAATCATCGACCGTTAGCGCGATGCCTTCATCCCGCCAGTGGATGAGATCCTCCGATGCGTAAACATGAACGCCGACATGCGCGCGATTTCCCTCCTCGCCCGCGATCTTGTGCTCGCCGAACCACCAGTAGGTCCCCTCATGAAAAAGCACGCCGCCGCCGTGTGCGTTGATCGGCACGCCGTTCGTATCATACCAAATCTCGCCAGGCCGCAGCATCATGGAAGGGATGCCTCCTCCCCAGCCCACAAGGCAACGGCAACGCCGCTTTCCGTGGCGAGCAAACCAAGCCAGCAAGCAAGATCAGGTGCCTCCACCCGAGTTATTCGACGCCGCCCGTCGCCACGTCAGCGCCGTCAGCCAGAAGGCAAACGCCGCCAGCCGGAAGTCCCCCACCTCGCCGTGGATCGCCGCCCGACGCGTGAAAGGATGCGCCGGCTGGATCAGCGCGTTCACCCGGTCGCCCTCCAGCCGCATGCTCCGCCCGAACGCCGACTCGGCCCGCAACACCGCCCGGCCATCACGACCGGAAATCTCGAAAGTCCGCCGGAACGCCGAAACCTTCTGCGCCGTGAACTCCGTGCCGGCGTTTCCCACTAGTCGCCAGGACCCGCTCCAGACTCCGTCCTTCATCACCGCAAAGGATTCGCCATCCACCCACAACCCACCCTGCTCGCCGATCCAACGCATCTCCGTCTGCGCGCCGTGACCGGCACCGCTCAATTCGTAATCCCAGGAACAGATCCCGCGCGGGAGGCATGCGATCATGGTGGAATCCTGCCCCGCCCCGGCCCCGCTCCGCCATGAGGATCTGCAGCGGAATTTCCATCCGCCTGCCGGGCCGGTGGGGATGCCCTTTCCAACCGTAGGCGCGTTAGAGACAAACTGTTGCAAAACCCGCTGGATAGAGATCCCACCAAGCCATCGTCCCCGGAGGGGTCGCAGCCAGTAGCCGGGGGTAAGCGGAGCGCCACCCCCGGATAAAATACGCAACGGAGGGAACCCCGGATGGGGTTCAAGCCGGGCATGAACAACGGACGCGCCCCGCATCCTCTCTTTCGTTCCGACTTGATGGAGACTGTTAGACGCCGCGGTGTGCTTCCGGCCCGGCTGGAATCCCCTCCGGGATTCCTTTCGCGTTCCTTGGGTCCGGTGGTCTTTGCCGCTACGCGGCTGCGACCACCGGCTACTCGCTGGGATCCCTCCGGGATCGCGGGGACCGAAACAGGGGTCTTGCAACCGTCTGGTAACACCGCGGAAGTAAGGGTAATGCCCGCTTCACCCACAGCTCAAGCAGTGCCATCCCCACACCTACAATGAGTCGGATCACCCGCTCTCCTCACCCGCCCTCACCACTCACCCGCAACCTCATGAATCGCCGCGTTCGCCCCACGGCTTCTAGAACATCCTCCACGACCACAGGACCCGCCACATTCCCCGCACCACTGCTACTCCAAATCGCCTCCAAGCTCTCCAGCGAATCCCCCGCCTCGACCGTATAAGTCAGCGACGGATCCCCGATCCGCTGGAAGCTCAAGCCAAGCCGTCCCCCGGCAAGCTGCGCCTGGGGAAGACGCCCCAGCTCAAACGGCTCCCCCGCCGCAACCCCGAGCGCATACTCGATGAGATTCACCACCCCATTCCCATCGGCATCCGCCAAGGACCCGGCAAGATCCTCCGCGGCATTCTCACCGAAACGCTGCTCCGCCCAGATCTCAAACGCCGACTGCGGATCTGTTAGAACAAGATCGATCCGCCCCGCTTGCACCGCAAACGCCGCCACAAGCGCGGAACCCACCGGCGGCGACCACGTGAGCTGCGGAGTTCCCGTCAGCGTGCCGGAATACTGGAGCAGCAGATAAGTGCCAGCCACCAAGGTCCCCCCAAGGCTTTCCGCAACCACCGTGACCGGGCCCGAGAGCGTGACCGACCCACCGACCGTGAGCCCACGGGTCAATGCCGGCGTGACCGCAATGCCGAGCTTCGCATCAGCGGCGAGCGTCAAATTCCCCGCTAGCGAACCGGTCCCCGCCAGCGTGGCACCACTGGCAACCGAGACCGCGCTGTTAGCCAGCGAGCCATTCACCACGAGCACTCCGGACTGCACCTGCGTGGCACCGGTGTAGGTATTGACCCCGCCCAAAACGAGACGGCCATTGCCGGTCTTCGTGATGGCGCACGTGTTGTTGCCATTGTTGATCACGCCATCGAAGACCGAGTCGTGATGATTGCCACCGATCGTGTAGGTGACCGCCGCGTTGTTGCCGCCGCCGGACGCACCGGAGAGGAACGAGCCAGCCAGCCCTGATAAAGAGCCGAGCGAAAACGCCGATCCTGAGCGAGCGCTCAAGCTGCGCGTGCCGAGATCGAAGTCGGCGAGAGCCGAGCCACCGGACCCAAAGAAGCGGAACGATCCACTGCCGCCGAAAAGGAATCGTCCCGAAAAACCGGCAAGCGATCCTTCGAGGTCGAAGACATTGGTCGCCGTCAGGGTGAGCGTGCTGCTGCCCGAGATCGCCTTGACCCCATGATTGCCGCCCGAGTGCCCCCCGGAAATGGCAGCGTCGCTTTCCACCGCGATGCTGTTAGGCACCGTGAACGTACCGGTCGCAAGCGTGCCACCGCGCAGCGTCACCGTCCCCGTGCCGAGCGCATTGGCATGACTGAGCGAGATCATGCCCGCATTCAAGATCGTCCCACCGGCATAGCTATGAGCCGTGGAAAGCGTCAACGTGCCCGCACCGCGCTTATCCAGGCTGCCTGACCCGGCAAGCGAGCCCGCTCCCGTGAAAGCGAGTGGATTAGCATGGTCCGCCACCACCACGGACGGACTGAGCGCCCCGGCCAGCGTCACGGCACCAAGCGCTGAAGTCTCGTCAAAGCGCACCGAGTCCCCGGCGACGAATGGAATCGGCGCGGGATTACCGGTGAGCCTGAAATTCGCCGCGCCCATGTCCCAAGTTTGCGATGCCGCTCCCGTCCACACCACCTCTCCCGGTGAGCGCGGCAGCGCGATCGACTCGGTCGTGATGTTCGGCAGCGGCAGCGTGACCATGTCCTGACCGACGAAGAACGAAGGATGAGGCGGCTGATTGTAGGCCACGTTCTGCCACGCGAGCGCGACGCGATACTGCGGGTCGTGCAGGAAGGTGCGCAGACGGCGACTGGCGGTAGTCCGCGAGACAAATACCAGCAGCGCTGTGCTGTCGCCATTGCGGCAGATCAGCTCCTCGCGCCAATCGCCCATCAGGTCGCCGGACAGGCACGGGTTGGCCTTGGTGCTGTTGTTCTGAGTGGCACCGTATTCCCATGCCTGCAGGACATTCGTGCGACCGTAGGAGGTCGGGTCGATGTCGGAGATCACCGTGCCATCGAGCGTTTCTCGCAGCACGTCCGCATCCCACCAGATGCCGAAGTTCTGGTGCATGTTAGACGGCTTGCCGCCGGTAACCCCGCCCGCAGCAGAGTAGATATTGCCGCTATTGCTGGCCCATGCCTCGGCTCCGGGATGATTCGGATCGATGTCCATCGCGACACCTCGGCCAGTGTCGCCGGTGGCGGGCGTGGACCACAGGATCGCGCCGGTGGCCGCATCGCGGAAGGTGGCGCCACGATTGCCGCTGCTGCCCATGTCCTCGTGGATCGCGAAGACCTCCAGGCCGGGCCGCGCGGGATCGAAGTCCGAAACGTGCAGCGCATCACCATGACCGAGCCCGGTCGAGTAGAGGCCAGTGCCATTGTCATCCACGGTCATCGAGCCGTAGATGATCTCCTGCTTCCCATCCGCATCCACATCGGCGACGGAGAGTTGGTGATTTCCCTGGCCGGCATAGTCGGTGCCGTTGGCCGCGGCGAAATGCCAGCGCTGCGTGAGCTGCCGGTCCCGCCAATCCCACGCGACCAGATGGCTCTGCGTGTAGTAGCCACGGCACATCACCAGCGACGGCCGCGAGCCATCAAGGTAAGCCACCCCCGCCAGAAAGCGATCCACGCGATTGCCATAGCTGTCACCCCAGTTCGACACCGTCCCACGTGCCGGCGTATAGCTGGCCGTGGCAAGCGCCGCTCCTGTTAGACCGTCGAAGACCGTGAGATACTCCGGCCCGCTGAGAATGTAGCCGCTGCCATTCCGATAGTCCGCCGTGGCGCTGTCGCCGCCAAGCAGAACCGCATTTCCCAGACCATCGATCGTGCCCGGCGCGGTCTTCATCGCCACCTCGGCGCGACCGTCGCTATCGAGGTCATACGCGATGAACTGCGTGTAGTGCGCTCCCGCGCGAATGTTCTTTCCCAGATTGATCCGCCACAACCGCGTCCCATCGATGCGGTAGCCGTCCATGTAAACCTCACCGGTGTAGCCGGCCAAGGAGTTGTCCTTGGAGTTCGAAGGATCCCACTTGAGGACGATGTCCAGATCGCCGTCACCATCGAGGTCGGCCGGCGCAGCGTCGTTGGCGGAGTAGGTGTAGGCCTCGCCGGTGGGCGTGGTGCCACCGAGGGGAGCCTCGATCGGGATGCTGAAAAACGGCTGGTTCACCGGATTCGCCGGCAGCACGAAGGACTCGGAGGGCGACCCAAGCACGCCATCAATGACCGGCCGGACATGGTAGGAGATCGTGCTGCTGAAGGATGAGCTACCCGGCGTATCGCGGTAGTCGGTGGTGTTGGTGACGGGCGTGGCCGTCAGTTGCACCGGATCCGCACCCCCAACCGAGCGATACACATGGAAGCCGGTATTGTCCGGATCAAGGCCGAGAAATCGCCAGCCGACATAGACCTGCGTGGAGCTGGAACGCAGCGCCACCACCCCGCGGTCGAGGTTTTCCATGTGCATCTGCGCCCGCAGACCGGGCGCACTCGCGAGAAACCCACCGCATCCGGCAAGCAAGGCAAGCCAGCGCGTCTTCAAGCGCCAGGACACGCGCCGGATTTGGGTTTCATCGGGCATCAGACTCCGGATCATCGCCCGGAAACGCCCGCTCCGCCATCACCCGAATGGAGGTGACGGGTTCTTCTCACTGTCGCGGCAATGACGCCGACCACGCCTCGCGCGCCCGCCGGCAGTCCGGGCAGTATTTCCGGAGAATCCGGCGGTAGCGGCGATTCGGGTGCCCGTAGCCGTCATTGAAGGTATCCAAAGGAAACAGCGCCTGCTTCGCCGCGATCCAGTCCCCGCCATGGCTCACGGTGACAAAGCCACGGTTCGGCACGAACTCGCTCGCCGTCGTCGCCTGATGCAGCGGGCAATTCTCGGGAAACTTCCAGTAGCCCACCGAAACAAAGGTCGTCGACCAAAACCAAATCCCGATGCCGAGGGCAACGCCCGCCGGCACAAGCAGCGCGATGGCCTTCTTCGAGGGGAACTTCAGCTTCATGGGATTTCGGCAGCCATCCCGCAAGCCCTCGGCGGAACTTCGGCAGCAAATCACCAAACTATCCAACGGATGATCAGCGTCAAACTCGCGGGACCCAAAATCAGGGCTTCAGGTTCGGCTGGTTCCGGAACGGCATGGTGGGATTAAACTGAACATCGGCGATCAGCAGACGATCCCCAGCCACAGATTCGCCAGCCGGATGCAGGATTGTGGAGAAATCGCGATGAACAATCTGCCATTGATCGCTGTGGATTTCCTTTGGATCCACCGGCTTCCCGGTAGCCAACTCGGACGGTGCATAGAGGATCAACTGATCACCTTCCACCCGGAACTTCCCGGTAAGAGGATAGTTCGGCTCTTCCCTCAAGACATCGGAATACCTCCAGTAAAAGTAGCGATTTCCTTCTAACGCCAGGGCCACTCCCATAGCACCAGCCCAATTCGCCGACATCACCCACGCCCCATCGAAGTGGTCCGGAAACCCCAGCGCCGTTTGATGCGCCTCGGCACTCTGGACGGCGGCACTCCCGGCCGGCGCCGGCTTGTCACAAGCGGCTAGGATCAAGACGACAACGACAGAACAGAGGTTCCTCATGCTTCAATCGCATCAGCCTACCGGAGGAGAAGCGGCAGTCAAAGCCGGGAGAGGAGGAACTTAGGCTCGGGTGAAGTTCCCCAGCGCCTTCACTCATGCTGACCCGCCTCCATCTGCCGCGCTTCCACCTCCGCCACCGGCGTGGCTCCCGCACGTCTGAGCACCACTCCCACGATGCAGAAGGTCCCTCCGACGAAGAGAAACGCCATGCGGCCGAAGAAGGGATTCGGAATCGCCATCAACACCAGGATGAACACGCCATAGGCCAGGCACATCGTTCCCAGCAAGCGATACACCGAGGTTTGCACGCCGGCCACGCCGTGCTTGTCCACGGGCGTCGCAAGATTCGCGAAGAAGTTTTCGATCCGCTCCCGCTCTTCCTCCGGTGCCTTGCGATAAAAGAGCCCGGTGAAGAAGAACCACGCCGAGCCTACCAGCACCGTGCCACCGAGGGTCGTCATCCCGAGCTTCAGGTAGGTCTTCTCGTCCGCATTGAGCGGCTTCTCCCAACCGGCCACTTGCTGGAACCATTCCGGAGTGCACCAGTGCCCGATTCCCCAGCTCGCAGCACCGGCGACCAGCGCGGTGCTCCACGCCGACCAGCCGGGCGTTCGCCGGTAAAACAAGCCGTAGATCAGTGGCAGCGCCAGCGGCATCAGCAGGTAGGCTGCGAGCTGGTTGACGAAGTCGAACAGGTTCGTGTCGCGGATCTTGTTGATGAAAAGCGCGAACGCGATGATCACCGCACCGAAGACCAGCGTGCAGACTTTCCCCGCCACCAGCAGATGCTTCTCGGAGGCATCGGGACGGAGCACCGGCTTGTAAAAACTGCGGATCGCGATGCCCACGTTCTTGTTCAGACCCGCATCCATGCTGGTCACGGTCGCTCCGAGCATGGCCGACAGCAGCA
The DNA here is from genome assembly GCF_025950235.1 of Luteolibacter arcticus. Classification (NCBI taxonomy): domain Bacteria; kingdom Pseudomonadati; phylum Verrucomicrobiota; class Verrucomicrobiia; order Verrucomicrobiales; family Verrucomicrobiaceae; genus Neoluteolibacter; species Neoluteolibacter arcticus. Next base: position 124,170 of record NZ_JAPDDT010000017.1, read on the forward strand.
ACCCGAGCAGCCCCTGCGGCATCACATCCATCGCCACCGAAACGAAAGCCGCCTCGTGCGGCTGCTTGAGATTCGGATACTCGGAGGCGAGATTCGGATGCATGATCGTCGCAGCCATCGATGGGATGAACCAGATCAGTGGCCCCACCAGCATCCCGATCAGAGGGATCAGGACCATCTTCCGCGCATCCCCGTCGCTGCGCGTCATCAAGTACATCGTGGAGCGCTCCATGTTGTTCTCGTCGGAAATCTTCAGCCACAGGGTACCGACGCACCACAGCGCGATCAATTGCGGGCGTGCCAGCTCGCTCCATTGGAAGTGCGCGCTCGGCACCTTCTCGATCAAGCCACCGAGACCGCCGATCTCCGGCCGCGCCAGCACCATGATGGCCGTGCAGAGCGTGATCGTCATGATCAGGAAGGCCTGCACGAAGTCGCTCGCCAACACCGCCCACGAGCCGCCCGCGAAGGCCACCAGTGTCACCACCACACCCAGCACGATCAGCATCACATTCATGTCCATGGTGAAGACCGACGACATGAAGACCCCCACCGCATTCAGCCCCAGACCAGCGAAGAAAAGGAGCAGCGGCAGCTTGATCCACGTGTAGAATTGCTCGTTGAACGGACCGAAGCGAATGCGAACCGCTTCCATCCAGGTGATCACGCGCATGCGCCGGAAGCGGACGCAGGTCCACCTCATCGCGAAGAGAAGGCCGATGATCGTCGCGTAAAACACGAGCAACACCAGCGTGCCGCTTTCATACACCTTCCCCGCCGCACCGGTGAAAGTCCACGCGCTGAAACTGAAGATAAATGCCGAGGCACCGGTCAGCCACCACGGCATCGCCCCACCCGCCCGGAAATAGTCGGACGTGTTCTTGCTCATCTTCCGGAACGCCAGCCCGATCACGAGCATGAAGACGAGATAAACGCCGATGATGAGGTAATCGAAGGCCGTGATCATGGACGGGAAGGCAGCAGGATGGAGCGGGTCATGAAATCGGATCGGGAGTGGGTCGGGCTCGCGATGGACGCCCATCAAAAAGCAGACCCTCCCCGGAAGACGCACGGATCGTCGTTTTCCATGGATAGCATGCGGAAGCTCGTGGCCTATCCCAAATACAGGGAAGCCTGATGTCCCGGAAGATTCGATTCAGATCGATCGCAGTGGGTTGAAGGAAAGGCATCGGCCGGCGACGCCGAAACCCGAATCCGCACTGATCACCGATGAGGAAATCCGCCGCTACGCCCTGTCCCTCTCCAGTCTAATCGGGGGAACCGGCGGCAAACTCCAGTTCGTGCTGCCAGTGGAGACCGAAACATGCGGCTTCTACCGCATCGTCATCACGCGCTGACGGCTCGACCACTGGGAACGCGGAATTCATTCCGCACGAGTTGCCCGCGGGTGCTTCTTCGGAATGAATTCCGCGTTCCTAGTTCAGAAGCCTGTCCCCATGCACCTCACCTCCCCATCCACCCGCCATCCACCACCAGGATCTCACCGGTGACGTAGTTCGACGCGGCGCTGGCGAGGAAGATCGCCGGCCCCTTGAAGTCATCCGGCTCGCCCCAGCGACCGGCGGGAATCCGAGAAAGGATCGCCTGCTCTCGCACCGGGTCATTGCGCAGCGCCTCCGTGTTGTCGGTGGCGATGTAGCCGGGCGCGATTGAATTCACCTGCACACCCTTCGACGCCCACTCGTTGGCGAGCGCCTTCGTGAGCTGGCCGATGCCGCCTTTCGACGCCGCATAGCCCGGCACATTGATGCCGCCCTGAAAAGTCAGCAACGAGGCGGTGAAGATGACCTTTCCCGAACCGCGCTCGATCATCTTCGCGCCGATGTCGCGGCTGAGTAGGAACTGCGCGTTGAGATTCACGTCGATGACCTCGTACCACATCTCGTCCGGGTGTTCCGCCGCCGGCGCCCGTTTGATCGTTCCAGCGTTGTTGACGAGGATGTCCGGCGTCCCTTGCTCCGCGAGCACCTTGGCTGCGAAGGCCTTCAGCGCGCTACGGTCGGCGAAGTCGCACTGATACGCCGTGAACGTGCGGCCGAGCGCCGTGACCGCCTTCTCGATGTCACTTCCGCTTTCCTCCAGCGAAGCGCTGACCCCGATGATGTCCGCCCCCGCCTCGGCGAGACCCTCCGCAATAGCAAAGCCGATGCCGCGCTTGCAACCGGTGACGAGAGCCGTCTTGCCAGCGAGGGAGAATTTCGAAAGCGCGCTCATCGCAGCTCCGAGATCGCGATCTTGTCCATGTCGGTGAAGGCCTGGTTCTCCCCACCCATCGCCCACACGAACCGATAGGCCGCCGTGCCGCATCCGCAGTGGATCGACCACGCGGGGGAAAGCACCGCCTGCTTGTCATGCACCCACAGCGGGCGGGTTTCATCCGGCTCGCCCATCATGTGCAGCACCGCGTGGCCGGCCGGCACGTCGAAATAGCAATAGACCTCGCTGCGCCGCAGGTGGGTGTGGGCCGGCATCGTGTTCCAGATGCTGCCCGGCTTGAACTCCGTGTATCCCAGCACGAGCTGACAGCTCTTGATCCCGTTCTCGTGGATGTACTGGCAGATCGTCCGCTCGTTGCACTCTTCCTTGCTGCCGAGCTCCACGCGATTGGCATCGGCCGGTGTCGCCTTCATCGTCGGGTAGGCGGCATGGGCCGGGTAGCTGATGAGATAAAACTCCGCCGGCGCCGCGGCATCGGCACTGGCAAAGGCGACCTCCTGGCTGCCGCGGCCGATGTAGAGGCAATCGCACTTGTCGAGTTCGTAGGCGGTGCCGTCCACGGTGACGGTCCCCTTGCCCGCGAAATTCATCACGCCGATCTCGCGGCGCTCGCAGAAATACGGCGCGCGCAATTCATCCCCGGCATCGAGCTTCAGCGGCGCGGCCGTCGGCACGGCAGAACCGACAATGGCCCGGTCAAGGTCGGTAGAGACCAGCGTCAGCTCCCCGGGCTGGAACAGCTCCTCCACCAGGAAGGCCTCGCGCAGGCCGCTGGTATCGAGCATGGAAGTTTCGTGGGGCGACGGGGCGTGGATGACTCGCATGGGATTGAGGAAAGACTGGAACCGCCACGACGCCAAGAACGCCAAGTGCGGAAGAGGGGCATTGAAGGATTCCCCCCGTCATGGGAATCCGCAGCTTGCTAACCATGGAAAGCCGCCCGGGTGAAAACCTCCATCGAATCGGGATGGCTTCCCTTTCAGCCACGAAATAGCGACCCACAATCAAATACGTCAGCACGGAATCACGAAGTCGCCCGTCACGAGCAAGAGCAACACGATCCCAAGGATCAGCACTGGAACGAGCACGACCTGAAGCAAGGCAAACCGGAGAATCGCGGCCGACTGGTCCTCAGCTCCAATCCGCCCGCTCGCGACCTGAAGCCGGGCCTCGAACATCCCAATCGCGACCGTCGAACCGACCGTCACGATCAGCCACAAGACGATCGCAAGCTTGTCCACCCCGAGGAGCCACGCCAATCCGATCGCCGCCGTGATCGCCACGCAAGTCGGCATGAGCCACAGCACGAAGCGATACCACCCGATCGCCCGGTTCGGCGGCAGGCTATCCCTTGGGTTCTCAAGATCCGGCCGCATATATCAACCGGGGAAGATGAGACAAAAACCGACCCACACCGCCATGCACAGGACGATCTGCCCCAGCATGAACCCGAGCGTCGTCAAAACCAGCGAGCGCCCGCGGTAGCGAACGCCCCAGGCACGGACAAACAAATCCGCAGCCACCGGCATCATCACCATTTCCACCGTAAACATCACCATGAGCGTGCCCACCAGGTCGTAGCCGTCGACGGAACGCGCCCCGCTGACCCCAAGGCAGAGCACGCACCCGGCACACATCACCACCACCGGCAGCAGCAGCGCCGCCCACAGCTCTCCCCTGGGTATTTCCGGTGGCGGAATGGGCACTTCCGGTGATTCTTCCATGGCTGGCGGATTCCCCGGTTTCTACCCGGATCCCCCCGGTTTCGTCACAACATTCTTCCTCTCTGCCCCTCATCCTAAAATATTTGGAAAAAGCGTGCCTCCAGCCCCGCTCTCGGCTCGTCTTCCCGGCGGTCACCCGTCCCACTATCATCATGAAAACCAAATACATCCTCGCGGCCACCTGCGCCGCTCTCGCCGGCTTCTCTTCCGCCCTTGCCGGCGGCGAGGGCTGGAGCCACGACTTCGACGCCGCCAAAAAGCAGGCCGCCGGTGACAAAAAGGACCTGCTCATGGACTTCACCGGCTCCGACTGGTGCGGCTGGTGCATCAAGCTCAATGACGAGGTCTTCAAGCACGACGCTTTCAAGACCGGAGTGAAGGACAAGTTCGTCCTCGTCGAACTCGATTTCCCTCAGGACAAGTCGAAGCTCTCCGAAGAGACCCAGAAGCAGAACGAGGAACTCCAGGGGAAGTATGCGGTCCAAGGTTTCCCGACCATTTTGCTCTGCGATTCCGAGGGCAAACCCTTCGCCAAGACCGGCTACCAGGCCGGCGGACCGGAAAAATACGTCGCTCACCTCGATGAACTCCGCGCTAAGAAGGTCACCCGCGACAAGTCCTTCGACGAGGCCGCCAAGGCCGAAGGCCCGGCCAAGGCCAAGGCCCTCATCGCAGCCCTCAAGGCCATGGAGCTCGAGGATGAAACGGTCTCCGCTTTCTACCCGGACGTGGTCGAGCAGATCAAAGCCGCCGACCCGAAGGACGAGACCGGCTACGCCAAGGAGCTGGCCGCCAAGGAGAAGTTCGCCGCCTTTGAACAGGAGCTGAACGGCTTCGCCCGCAAGCAAGACCACGCCGGCGCACTCGCTTTCGTGGAAAAGTCCGCCGGTGATTTCGAAGGCGAGCAGAAGCAGCAGATCGTCGTCACCAAGGCGATGATCTACGCCCAGATGGAAAAGTTCGACGAGGCGATCAAGGCCGTCGATGAGGCCAAGGCCCTTGCTCCTGAAAGCGACATGGCCGCCCGCTTCGACGGCTTCAAGAAGCAGCTCGAAGCCGCCAAGGAAAAGTCGAAGGACAAGCCCAAGGAAGGCGCCAAGGAAGAAGAAGCGAAGGAAGAGGCCGCCGAGTAATCCTCGTCCCGCATTCCCCTAATTTCCCCAGCCGCCCGGACTCGTTCCGGGCGGCTTTTTTCATCCCCATCGTAGCTGGAGCGTCTCGCTCCAGTCCGTTGCAGGGGCGTCCCGCCAATAGTGTTCGGCATCCTCCCTGCTTGCCGGAACGGCGGCGTAGTGTGACGAAAAGGTCACTGGTACTCCCCGG